>CAZGDR010000004.1:0-48746 GCA_964524755.1 uncultured Spirochaetaceae bacterium | reverse complement strand
CTGAATCAGTTCGGATTTATGGTTCTACTTTTGTGTTTATCGTAGGATAAATATACTGTCGTCATAACTCACCAATTCCCTGCATGTAAATTACAAATCCCCCACCAATGCCCTGTGATTACCCATTATCCACCTGTTCTGTGAAGCATAATGAACACTGGTAGATATAAGCAACCTGATATATAAAGTATACACCAGCTATTCTTCAAAAGAAAGGAGAGTTTTTTTTGTGGGAGGGAGGTAGTTCGGTCTCTAATGAAACGATAGAGAGACAATCATCCATCTCTTTTTAGAGTCTTGACTCCACACTACAGTTGCCCCAGACAGGGACTCTTGGGTTTTTATCTCAATTTGGACAAAAGCTTGGGAACCAGAAACTGTTACCCTCCCTATGCTGATAGGAGTCGGAAGATTAGAACTTAAAAAGGTATCGTACAACTTGTTCAGCATGTAGCGGGCATCAGCATCGACATAGTGTTCAAACCAGGTTGGCCCATAAAAGGATGAAAAAGCTTGTTGTGTCCGTGCTACCACAGGATGTTCAGGTCGGGCTGGATCGCTCAACAAACCGAGGTTTTCGTGTATAGGCATCCGCCCTAACCAAGGTAATTCCAACACAGCTTGAGTTGCTGTGGGGGCTGCGGCGAGGCTCCAAACCAACGTTATGATCAGGATAGCTAACACTTTTTTCATACTGGTATGATGTACTATCGAAGCCCAGCATGTCAAACCTTGACTGGACAGAATATAGCACATTATATACCATGGGCAACATGGCATCTAACTTCGCAAAAAATCAAATTGCACGTCTCATTGGCGAATTTACACAAACTATTCGGGACCCATTGTGGCGAGATATCCCATTGTCAGAGGGGTTTAAACGGTTGTTTATTTCTAAGCCTATGCAGAAATTAGGTAGGATTAAACAACTTGGACCAGCTCATCTTTTATATCCTGGGGCTGTTCATACCCGTTTAGATCATAGCTTAGGGGTATTCCACGCTACCCGCTTAATTATGCTTGCCCTTCTTACCGCACAAACACGATCTGACACCCCCTCTCCTAAGCTTAGCCAAGAAGGTCTTCAGGCACTCCTGGCGGCAGCCATGCTACACGATTTAGGCCACTTTCCTTATGCTCATGCTTTAAAAGATAACATTTCGCGTGAACACGAAGCTTTGGGTAGTGAAATCATAGAGCATGATCCAACACTAAAGGATATTATTACTACCCATCTCAAAACCTCAGTGGCATCAGTTTGTCAAATTATTGATCCACACCTCCCCTGCCAAGACGAGGAAATTCTTTTTTACAGAACGCTGTTGTCTGGTACTTTAGATCCAGATAAACTCGATTATTTAAGCCGAGATGCCCTTTTTTGCGGCATACCGTATGGAATGCAAGACGCCTCCTATATAATTCGTCACTTGCACGTCAATGAAGAAAATACATTGTGCATACCTTTTGAAGCTATTGGTGCGGTTGAACACTTACTTTTTGCTAAATACTCAATGTATCGCAATGTCTATTGGCACCAAACGACTCGCAGTGCCACCGCCATGATTAAAAAGGCAGTGTTTCTTGCTCTGCAAGAAGAGGTGTGTACCGAATCAGAATTATATGGATTGGACGATGAGTCGTTTTGGGTGCTTTTCTCACGCATGCAACATGAAGGAGTAGTTCAATTAGTCCAAAGAGTACGCCACAACGATCTTTTAGTTTCGCGAACTATGCTTTCTTTTGAGCAATCCAATCAACATCAAAAACTCTTTCTTAATCAATCCAGTCGGAATGTTACAGAATCTGTAATTTGGGGAAAATTGTCACGACGCTATACAAGTCTCAAACCGTATGAAGTTATTATTGATGTACCAGAAGACATCTCGTTTGAATCTGATTTCCCCATCCTTCTTGAAAATAACACCACACAACCATTCTATGCTGTTGATGAATTATTTACCAAACCTATGGTACAAACATTTACCTCCAGTTTACGTAAAATTAGATTATTTCTTCCGCCATACATTGAACCTCTCCATGTATTAGAGGCTTTGCCAGAGGAGTTGAGATCCAATGCATGACCTAACCACTTTTACCCATCATTGGCGAGAATTAGTATCTGGCAATATTCCTGCGTGGGTTATGCGCTTTATAAAACTCACAGGGAGAGGTATTAACCACCATGGTATGATTAAAGATCAAGACTCTCTCCTCCTCAGTATTTCTGGTGGTAAGGATTCATTAGCACTCGCGTTAGCTCTCGCACTTCGCTTAAAATGGCTGCCTATCACCTATACTATGCAGGCTGTCATGATCAATTGGATTGAACACCCTATCGATAACACAGCTCGTCACCGTCTAGAAGAGTTTTTTTCAGAACTGGACATCCCTTTTGAAATCTTGGATGAACCTCAATACCCATCTAGTTTCAAAAATGAGTTTAATTGTTACCTTTGTTCGCGCAACAAAAGACGGATTCTTTTTACCTATGCCAAAGAGCATGGCTACGAACTAATAGCTATGGGACACCATTTAGACGATTTGGTAGAAACTACTCTATTAAACCTTACGAGCCGTGCAAAGTTTGACACTATGCTACCAGTACAAGAATTTTTCAAAGGAAAAATACATATAATACGACCTATGATAGAAGTACATGAATCGACAATACAAAACCTAACCAACACCTATCAATTACCAGCTGTGAAGCCAGTTTGTCCCCATGACCAAACCAATATCCGGTCTCAATTAAAGCCCATAATACATAAACTAGCACTCATTGATCGTGATGTACGGGAACATATTTATCACGCTCATCAAATATCTTATGAAATTCCGAGAAAAAAGGATAATTCTTGACTGTGGTGACGACCAAACATAGTTGCGGTCAACCCTGTTTTAGAGTAATGTGTATATATGAAAATAAAGAGGTTACCGCACGTGAAAAAAGTAATAATTATAGCAATAGTGATGATAACGGGGCTATTTTCTATACAAGCCGCGAATCTGACACCCATGGAAACTACCAATCCCCAATTTTTTTATGTCGCAAATGACATAGATTCAGATTATTTTCTGTTTGATGAAAAAGGGGTATATGTAGAGCCTACAGCTACTCCGACTGCTTTACGTGGGGGGTGGATTGTCCTTTCAGGACAAGAACCTGTTACCATCAAAGGTCCGTATGCTACGATCGTCTTACAACGTGAATCGATTCTCACGGTCGGATCCATCAAACGTGACAAGCCTTCATTTTATCTCGTAGCTGGTTCAGCTTCATTTTTAGTTACACCATCATTTTTAGGTAAATTTGAAGTCTCTACACCAATTGGAATTTACAAACTGCAAGGTAGCGGAGAACTGTTCGTATCATCTGACGTATCTGAACTAGTTTTCTCTCTTGGTGGAAAGGTCCAAGTTTTAAATGCTATTACAAGACAGCTTACTGACCTTCCCTCCTTTACCTATCTCAACCTGGCTGACCCTTTGGTCACAGTAAAAGAAATATCAAGACAAACATACGAAACACTCTCTATTAATCCTAAAAAAGCTACTACAAGAATCTTACCCAGCGCTGGTGTTGAAGATGGTTTATTCTTCCAATCTCCAATGCCTCTTTCCGCAGAAGCGAAAAAAATACCAGCGTCCCCGAAGGCAGAGCCTGAAAAAGCCAAGCCAGTAGAAGCTCCTCCGGCAGCAACTCCGATTAAAGTAGAAGAAACTACTCCTGTAGCAACACCTGCTAAGGCAGATGCAGCTCCTGTGAAAAAAGTTAGTGAAAAAATGGAACCGAAGGAAACCGTCACAACTGCTAGTGAAGTCTTTGACGTTTACATAGTTCACACCAACGATGTATTGGGGCAGATTGAAGACGAGGGAATCGGGTATGCCCGTTTAGCTACTCTACTCGATTGGGGCCGTACTATTTCCGACCGTAACTTGTTGCTCGATGCAGGAAATACAACCAGCGGATCCTCTTTGGCTGAAGCCTTTGAAGGAGAAACAGTAGCAGTTCTGCTCGATATGCTTGGCTATGACGCCATAGCTCCAGGACCTGCCGATTATGCATACGGAATAACACGTTTGCGAGAGGCTGCTAAAACAGCATCTCAATTCTCCCAAGTGAAAATATTAGCGGCAAATATTCTTGATTCTCAGGGCTCCCCTTTATTTGAACCTTATGGTATTTTTGATCTCAAGGGATATAACATTGGTGTTATAGGTATAAGCATACCTCCTAAAGAGATTACAGGGATAACCTCTCTTAATGACACTATTGTAAATAATGCACAACTTTTAGTGGATGAAGTTGCTGCAAAATCTGATTTTGTAATTCTTTTAGGAAATACTGGTGATGCTCCAGCAGGAGTCATGAGCACTGATATTGCTCAACACATCCATGGAATAGATCTTATCATTGACGGTGAAGCAGTAAAGACACCAGATGCTGGAATAGTTGTTGGTTCTACCCTTATCGTTAACGCTGAGGCCAGATTACAAAGCGTAGGCGTAGTAGCTATTCATGTGGTTGATAGAGAAGCCATAACAATAGATGCTGCTAAAGTGAGAGAAGAAGATGTAGATAACCCTGAACAAAGTGCTCTTGCGAACTATGTTGGAATAACTCACGTACCGGCTAACTCTGAAGTAATGGCGTATATTGAACAGCAAAAGGCACGCTATGCAGCACAGCAGATCGTACCGGTCGTGACAGACACAGTCACTGTTGCAGAAAAACCAGTTCCAGTAGAACCAAAAACAGAGGCAATTCCTGTTGCAGAACCGACTGTTGAGGAGAAAGAGAGTCCCTTAGTAATTCAACAACCTCTGGGTATCACGGGAAGTCCCGATGAAGCACCAGCAAGTAGTTTTGATTGGGGAGTCTCTACCCGCTTTACTGTTTCTCATGACGGTGTAAGTAGTGGCGGTTCTTCTAAAATTGGACTTTCAATTAATCCATTTTTTAATCATAACGCCTTTGCTATTGGCTTACAGGCCTTTTTCCTTACCGATGGCGATCTCTTCTCACCATCCACGTACGACATCTCAAATATGAGAAGTGAAAGTGGACTCGCAGCTACGGTGAGTTCGGCTATGCGATTCTTAGATTATGTTAGGTATGGACAAGCTGGTGATACTCTATACGTGTTAGCAGATGATACCACGCCCATTTCTTTTGGTACCCGGACTATGGTAAATCACTTAGGTGTTGCCAGTGGGCCTTATGAAGAGCACTTAGGTCTCTATAGTTCTATCAAAATTGGGAATGTGGGTATTGAATTATTTGCTGATGACTTATACTTCAGTAACTATCTGGCTAACAAGAAACAGACTGGTGGAGGACGAATATCGTATGCCTTCTCTCCTACAATCTCATTAGGGTTATCATCCCTTCTCACAGCCGATTCAAGTAAGAATATTAACGCTTATCCAGCACTTGATTTGATCTATACTGTCAAGAATGAACGCAAATTACGTATTGATACCTTTATAAATCTAGCCACTATGATGAGTCTTGACTCCTTCTCTTTCGATACTATCTACGATAGCGCAGGTAGTTCTTTGGAGGCAAAGCTCCCCAACTTCCAATTTGCTGGTGGTCTTGATGTGCGCACCTTGCACTGGGATTTCCGTTTAGTAGGAGCAGTACTAAACAGCAGTGATGGTCTCTTAGCTCTAAATGCTTTTAACCAGAGTAACTATTCTGGTATACGTATGCTAAAAGATACAGGAATTTATTACACCGTTGGTGGTGAAGCACGCTATACTGGGAACAAATTTGGTTTCTCAGGTTCTTGGCAGATCCCACTTGAAAAGAGTTTTACCCGTATTGTCACTCTTGATAACTACAGTACAGTCACAGGCGACATGTTAGCCTTAGAAGCTAGCTATACAGGATCCCACTTTGAAGCGGCCTTAGGCTTGCGCCGGGTAGGTTTCTTAACGGCGGCGAGAGATCTCTTGGACTTCTCGGGCGGATTCTCAGGATTTGTGGATAATTCTCGTGAGTTTATACGTCCCACAGCTACCGGTACTGAAGCCACGGCACAACCATATATTGCTTTACGCTACCAACAGGGATTGTTCAGTATCTATGGTGATGTCTCGTTGGCACGAGTTGGACTAACCAACACCTTTATTCCACGTTTTAATTTCGGTGCCACAATTACCATTGGCAAGAAAGCTCAAGAGCAGGCCAAAGAATTAGTTCTGGCGGAAAAAGTTTTCTCTGATCAACCTAAAAATAAGAAGTTCTCCTTCTCAGGTGATGTACGAACAACGTATACTAAAGCATTTACCTCAGGCCCCTCTGATAAAGATTACGTAACAGTGCAACCAATTATTACTCTAGCCAAAGGAGACTCGTTCTCCTTTGGACTAGGTCCTAAGATTGCGCTTGATCTCAATGCCATGGAACTCTATGCACATGATAATGAGCCCTTCTCCTTTGGTAGCAGTGCTAACACCTCCACTACTTTTGGAAAGGTGTATGACATTACCACCGATTTATTCACCCTCATCGATCACGTAACCTTTGGTAACGAAGGAGATGCCTTTAGACTCAACGTCAACCGAGATTTGACTGTATCGATGGGGCCTCTCGTGAGAGATCTGACGACCTTAACTGATAGCACACTACAAGATGCACTAGGACTAAAAGCATCACTTGATACCAAAATTGTCGATTTAGACCTCTTTGTACACGATCTCTCTAACCTACAACTTGGAGGTCTCGGCTTAGGAATAACACCATTTAAGAATTATAAAGCCGAGTTTGGTCTCTCCACGGTAGCCAGTTTAAAGCTTTCGGACGCTAACAAACGTATTGACCTGTTACCAACACTTGATCTCACCTTACCAATTATTGGAAAAGAGAATTTCACATTGGATGCAACCGGTTCGATCTCTACCATGGTAGGCTATGATTCTACCAATGGATTTAAACAGCTATTCTATAGCTCCGGCTCATCTTTCTTGAACAATTTCAACAACTACCTGTTCCATGGTGGCCTTGATCTGAGCGCGGGGAACTTTGAACTTGGTTTGGCTATTGCTATGCAAAAGGGAGCTCTCTCCTATGGTATGTTTAACCCGTTATTTATCCGTGAACGTTCGGCCTCTATGCTTAGTTTGCTAGATTCGGCATGGACTGGATCTGTAGAACCTACGACCTTTACAATTGCCGGTTCTACAGGATGGGAAAATGAATACTTAGATCTGCAGGCATCCTACAATCTCCCCTTATCAGCATCTCTGGCACCAAAGACAGAGGATGACCTTCTCGTTCTTAAAGGGACGGCCTCTCTGGGGATGTTCGATATCGCACTTGGATACACACGACGTGGTTTTGCCCCTGCGGTTGAAACACTCTTGACTGATTCAACAACTTCTCTGGCCACTCGAGCTAAGAACTTCATCGCCGATTCTGATAGCATTTTGCATGCCGGTGTTGGGGTAACTCAAGGTCCATTGACGTTTAGTGCAACTATTTCGACTTTGGCTATATTTACTCCTGTAGCCGGCTCTTGGAATGGCCAAAATGGCGCTACACCTAATCCCGCTCTTACAGTCGGAGTTGATATTAATCTCTTCTAAACAAGAATTATTGGGTTAGTAACCATCCCTCTGGCGAGGGATGGTTTTTTTTGATACGATAGGCTATGAATAGGATTCGTCTACTAGATCCCTTGGTGGCTCAACGTATTGCAGCAGGTGAAGTAATTGAACGGCCCGCTTCTGTGGTGCGAGAATTGATCGATAACGCCATAGATGCAGAAGCTACTACCATTACTGTTCAAGTCGTCTCAGGTGGCATAGAACGTATTACTGTCATCGATGATGGTGTGGGCATTCGTAGCAACGATTTGCCTTTATGTTGTCATTCCCACACTACTAGCAAGGTAGCAACTTTGGAAGATCTTTATAATCTTTCAACCATGGGATTTAGAGGAGAAGCGCTATATAGTATCGCAGCTAGTGCGAAGGTGACCATTGCCAGTACGCATGTCGAATCCACTCCTACCACCTTAGTTGTCGATAATGCTAAAGAGGGGGAGATCTATCCAGGAGGTCCTGCCAAAGGAACCCAGATAGATGTAGAGAATCTTTTCTCAGCTATTCCAGCACGACGTCTCTTTTTGAAGCGTCCAGCAACAGAGTCGACCATGTGTCGCAAAATTCTCGTAGAAAAGGCTCGGGCATTCCCAACTATCTCTTTTAGATTCTACGATGGAGAGACGTTACGTCTTGACCTACCTGCTACTAATCACAAACAGCGCATTCTCGATACGTTAACGCAAGATAAACGGGTGATCCCATCCGAAACCATTGAATTATCTGAGACCGCCAGTCGTTTTTCTCTCTATGCCGTGGCTTCCACGCCCGCATATTACCGTACAGATCGATCCCATATCGCTGTTTATATAAATCAGCGACCGATTGAAGAATATGCCTTGGTACAAGCTGTGACCTACGGATATGGAGAAATGCTACCTGGTGGAGCATTTCCCTACTGTTATTTGTTTGTTACGGTTGATCCTGAATTAGTAGACTTCAATATCCATCCTGCCAAGCGAGAGGCTAAATTACGTAATAAAGCCGAAATTCATCACCAAGTAGTTGTTATGATTCGTCAGCAAATGAATAAAGCTATCCCCCAGATTACATTAGAATCGCCACAACCAGAGTTTAAAGACTTTATAGCGGCTGATAAGTCTAGCACTTACTTAGAAAACAAGAAAAGAAGTCCCCTTGCAGCTACCCCACCCCAGAACCAAACAACACCTCAAGATCCCCATTGGTTCCAACGAGCTAAAGAAATTTTACATAAGCAAGATAATTCTACTTTGATACGAGAAGACGCTACCCCTGCTCTCGACTTTATATATCATGGACAAATATTTTCATTATTTTTGTTGGTAGAAAAAGATGATTCACTCTACCTTATCGACCAACACGCGGCCCATGAACGCATTCTCTTTGATCAAATTCGTCAAGATGGGGGTATTCAACGCCTCATGATTCCTATTCGATTTGAAGTTGAACGAAGCGTGGATGAATTCCTCACTCATAACGCTACGTGGTATACTGATTATGGGTTAGAGCTTCAACGTGTTGACGACCTCGAGTGGGAACTCCACTCAATCCCGGCCCTTTGGAAACCGATAGAACAGGCCGTCGTCGACTTTATAAGTTCACAATCAGCTGGTGATATCAAGGAATTAGAAAAACAGTTATACGCAACCATTGCATGCCATGCTGCGATCAAAGATGGTGATGATATCGATCACACGACAGCTGAAGGGTTGATTGAGAAAGTTTTCCAACTTGATCGTCCAGTTTGTCCGCATGGCAGAACCTTTGTAGTAGAAATTACCAAGGAACACCTCTGGCGGGCGGTAGGAAGAATTATGTAAAGAGGGTTCGCACTACAAAATAGACCCCTAAGGCATCGTCAAAACGGGAAGCAATCACCGAGGTTGTCGATTCTTTGATCTTTCCATCATGTAAGATTGCATCACCAAGCACAGCATCTGCACTCTCTTTAATGTAGATAATGGTATCACTACTATCATAGAAGGTGTAACGCCACATGTGTTGCTCTTTACTCGCATATCCAGTTAGAACCCAAGCATCACCTTGATAGTACCACTCGAGGGGCTCTAATGCAGCAACCTGGGCGCCTGCCAAACTCAGCGCTGGCTTGGAACGGTTAAACTCCACGTTTTGGAAAAACCTCCTCCCATCAGGGATAAAGACTTCAACTTCATACACTCCAGATTCAAGTTCAAAATCGGGGGGAAGTAATAAATCAGGACTTGCCATAAACCATAAGTCAGCTGCTTCAAAAGGGGAAACTACTACTTCCCATGCGTAAGGAGCTGTAGGGGGAGTAACTGATAATTGGTACTGTTGTCCCTTTGCTAAAGGACTGGCTAAAACAACTACTGCTAGACCTTCAGATAACGAAGAGTTGGGAGAATCACTATGGGTTGCTACGACTGTAGGGAGGAGCGTTATCGAACTAATACTAAAAGAGTCGCGGCTACAACCTCCACTCAACACTAAGCAGATGATTGAACATAGCCACAAAGGGAGATACCTCATGGTAATCACATTCCTAAAGCCTCTAATTGCATTACTACCGGGTTAGCATAAGAACGTAACACAAAATGGCGTACATCTTCGGACAAATCTTTATATCTATCTAAAAATTTCTTCTGATTTAAGGACTCATATTTTTCGGTGAACCGGGTTGGGCCTTGCAATAAATCATAAGCATAATAATTAGTATCCCAGAGTTTATATCCGAGGTGAATCTGGCGATCAATTTCATAGGCTACCTCGTTGGCATTGGCATATTCACCTCGTAAAGGCTTACCAAACTGCAGATGCACTCTTCCCTTAAAACGTCTAATTCCACGCAACATATTAACTAAATCTTCATATTTCTTTTTAGTATAGGTTCCATGTAGCTTTTTAGAAACTTCTTCTCGTCCCTTGTTAATGTCATTCGGGTCGTATTGATACGAAATGGCGACGGGAACAATATTACACTTTTTGATTAATTCCTGAAATTTAATCCCTGAAGCTTTAAAGGAGAGGTAGAGCATTTTGATAATTGCTGGATTGGTTAAGTCGATACCATCTTTAGCTCGGCCGCTGCGCTGAGCAACCCAAATTGATTTTTTAGCTTCTGTAATGAGTTCTACAAAGTATCGTGATAGCCGCAATGACTCCTGATACTGCTCGCGCATGGGCAGATTACGTTTTACGGTAACTCCCCCGTTTAGTTTAAACATATCGGTGGTAAATTGGTTCACTAAAAGGTTATCTCCAATGGCCATTTCACATATTGGAAAATCACTCTGCAATAAAGCATAATCGAGTAAGGCACAATCGAGCACTATATCGCGATGGTTACTGATAAACAAATAAGGGGTGTTTGCATCCAAACCTTCTTGTCCACTAAACGTAAACTCAGTCATTGAATTTCGTTCAATAGTAGGCAGAAACTCTCCTGCAATTACCAAGCGTTGAAAATCATCGTAGGATTTAACCTTATCAAGAAGAGGCGGAATAACTTCTTTCATCTGACGACTTTTCCACTTGGTCTTAATGATGTTCCCTGAGTACAACACTTCAGCCAGGTTACCTAAAAATTTAGGGTAGGCTTTAATACGATTCACCGCATCAATAACATCCTGGCCTCTATAAGGAGCTATATCCTTATATTTCTCTATATCCATTCTTTAAAACTCCACATTCAGTGACTTCATGTATTGAGCTCTTTCCCATTGGCTAGGATCCTCGAGCCGTTTATGTGCCAGTTTCCCCCTGAAGTCTACGAAGGTCTCTGCGTGATGTCTATCCATCCATTCTACAAGTGTATCAAGCATCTCTTTTATTACCTTATGTCCATTTTTCATAACAGTGGAACAGACTTGAACCGCTTTGGCTCCTGATAATAGCAGTTTAATCAGAGTTTCCCCTGAATGCACCCCTGTTGAAGCACAGATATCACAATTCAAATAGGCCGATAGTAAAGCTGTCCATTGCAGTGGTAATGAATATTCATGCGGACTACTAAGTGTAATCGAAGCTTTAGTAACGAGCTTTTCAATATCGATGTTGGGTTGGTAAAAACGATTAAATAAGACTAATCCATCCACACCAAGGCGATCAAATTCTTTAACGATATTAGCCAAGGCGGTAAATTGGGAGCCCATTTTTATAGATAGAGGCAATGGGAAACGTTCTCGCGCCACTTTTACCAAGTCCACAAATTCTTCTTCCATTTCGCTTGCTGTACGTTTAAAATCGGAAGGAAGAATATAATAATTTAACTCTAAAGCATCGGCCCCTACTTCAGCAAACCGTGAAACATAGTCCAGCCAACTTCCTTGTGTACGGCAATTGACACTAGCAATTACAGGAATATCTAAAGCATGAGTAGCTTTTTCTACAAGGGATAAATAAGAATCAATGTAATAATTACGAGAAGATTCTTCGAGGAAGTCTTGCCCATCAGCATGCACGACATAGCCTTCAGTTTGATGTATCATCAACTTAGCATCATGGTCAATTTGTTCTTCAAAAATTGATTTTACAACCACTGCCCCAGCCCCTGAATCTTCACATTTTTTCAAACTATCAAGTGAAGCTGTAAGTGGGGAACTCCCTATAATAATCGGGTTTTTTAAATTCAGTCCGAGATATGTTGTTGCCGTACGTTCCATATACTTACCTCCGTTTGGTTCATAATAGCCAATAACAGGGCAGATGTACAGAGAAACAGCTGGTAATCACGTTGGCGAAGGGAATCAATTATAGGTTTTGAACCACTTTAACTACCGTTTGTAACGCTAATGCATAGTCCTCTTGGGGAAGGACACATAACATTTCCATTTCTAAAATACCTGTAATGATCGTAGGAACAAGCCCGGCATGAACGAGTGCGCCTCGTACTTGTTCTGGCAAGCGTGGTTCTTCGAGAAGCCCCTCTCCTATTATCCCAATCAGAACCAATGGTTTTGATAGCTCACAGTTTTTACTACCCACGATTCTACATAGTTCCTCGTATAGAGAAATGTCTAGTGGCGTAGACACATAGAAAGTAGCAGTATCAAAAGATTTCAGAGTAACATCATAGCGTATGTGTTTTTTCGCAAAGAACTCCTGTACAGCCTTATAAACTGAGGGTTGAATTCCATCAACAGTAAATTTCTGATACCCTTTTTTGCCAGAAACTCCCACGATATGCTGCAGAGCAACATCTCTTTTTTCAGTGATGATCGTCCCGTTAGCAGAAGGGTCATTCGTATTTTTAATGTGAATGGGTATGCCGACCTCCCGAACCGGTGCGATAGCATCCTCATGCAATACACTGGCGCCTATACACGATAACTTATGAATTTCACGATAGGTAATTTGTTTGATAGGCTGGACTTCTGGCACAATACGTGGATCAGCCAAATAGATACCCGAAACATCGGTCCAGTTCTCATATACTGCAGCTTGCACAGCACGCGCAATCACAGCACCGGTTATATCAGAACCACCTCGGGAAAAAGTTTGAATATTTCCTTTGGCATTAAGCCCATAAAATCCTGGAATTACGACTCGGCCCGTCCTCTTGGCCAATCTGTTAGTCGTCAGCATGTATGTTTGTTCATCGACCCCCCCATCTAAAGTGAGACGGATCATCTCTTTGGCATCTATAAATTCAGCCTCAAAATATTCACTTATGAGGAGTGCATTAAGGTATTCACCACGACTGGCTGCATAGTCAGCACTTTTTTCTTGGGGGAGTCGTTCATATATCGCATCAAGTTCTTTTGCTAGTAGGCTTCCTACCCCTAATATAGAGGCAATTTCGAGAAATCTTTTACGAATCATAGTAAAAGGGGAATCAAAGGACTTACCTTCAGTGATTAGGGCGTGACACTGTAAAAGAAGATCCGTAATTTTGGTATCTTCTTGATGTTCTTTCCCTGGAGCTGAAAGCACCACTATCTGACGGCGCTCATCGGCCAAGATCAATTCTTTAACTTTCTTGATCTGAGCGGCATTGGCTAACGATGAGCCCCCAAATTTACAGATCCAGATTTCATTATTACCCATACGTACCTCACTGATAGTTCTCCTTTGTATAAAGAGAAATTATACATATACAATTAGAGATAATTGCCCACAACCCGTGCAAGAACTTCTCGTCCATTTGCATATAATCATTACAATATGTACGGAACCTTATAATTGTAAGATTGGTAGACAACAAAGGTCTCTACTTCTAAAACTTCAGGCACTTTTGCTAATTCTTTTTTAAAGAAATCTAACAAACTTAACTCCTCTTTTTCACTGAGCACCACTTGGACGATAAGATCATAGCGCCCTGTCACCACAACTGCCGAAACAACACCACGTAACAGGGAAAACTCTTGAGCTTTACGACCGAGATCTAGGGTTTTTAGTTTTACCCCCATTAACACAATCTGTAGACCGGGAAAGACCTCAGGATTGACTAACCCTGATATTTGCAACACCCCTTCCTCAATAAGTTTGTTCACACGAGCGCGCACAGTATTCTCTGTTATGGACAACTCTTCCGCAATGGCGCTATAGGCTTTACGACCATCAATGAGTTGTCGCAAAATCGCTTTGTTAGTCTCGTCAATTTTTTTCATTATCCACTCACTCTTTGAAATTCTTTCATAAGATCGGCAAGAGCTTGTACATCTTCGATTGGGACTGCATTATAAATTGATGCGCGTAACCCACCAACACTGCGGTGTCCTTTTAACCCCAACATACCAGCTGCTTTAGTTTCTGCTAGGAACTTC
Source organism: uncultured Spirochaetaceae bacterium (assembly GCA_964524755.1). Classification (GTDB taxonomy): domain Bacteria; phylum Spirochaetota; class Spirochaetia; order Sphaerochaetales; family Sphaerochaetaceae; genus JAQVOO01. The sequence goes on along the minus strand of CAZGDR010000004.1, from coordinate 34,404 downwards.
TGTTCCAGCTCTTCTGAAGGAAGTCTGAATACAATATTCATTTTAGATCGATAGGCCGGTTCGACCGGGTTCTTGTAGAAACCACCGCTAGAATCAATTGTATCGTAGATTATTGAAGATTTCAGGGTAGCTCTTTTAGCCATACCTTTAGTCCCGCCATTTTCTTTAATCCACTCTAACACTAATTTTATGGCCCATATTGAAAATACAGGCGGAGTATTAAACAACCCATTACTCTTCACATGTGAGTTATAATCGAGATAGGAGGGGAGATTAGCATTTTGTTTTTCTAACATATCGTTGCGTAAGATTATAAGGGTTGCACCAGCAGGACCTAGATTCTTCTGTACTCCCCCATAAATCATAGCGAATTTCTCCACTGGGACTGGACGGCTGAGGAGATCACTCGACATGTCGGCAATCATGGGCACACTGGGATTGGGCCACTTTTGCCACTCGATACCACCAATAGTTTCATTCGAACAAAGATAGAGATATGATGAATTAGGTGAAGTTTTTATACTTTTAGGATCTGGCAGCGTAGAGAAATTTTGAGCTGTACCGTCATAAGCCAATGTTACATCACCAAGCTTCTTTGCATCTGCAATCGCTTTATTAGCCCATGCACCACTTTTAATGTAATCGGCTACTGTATTCGGCCGCAAGAAGTTCATCGGGATCATGGAAAATTGTAACGTAGCTCCCCCACCGAGAAAGAAGACGCTGTAATTATCAGGAATCTCCATAATTTCACGTAATGCATCTAAACATTCAAAATACATGCTCTCAAAAGGTTGGCCCCGATGACTAGCCTCAACCATTGAAAGACCAGCTCCCTGGTAATCAAGAAAATCAGCTTGTATCTGTTGCAGTACTTCCAAGGGCATTGCCGAAGGGCCTGCATAAAAATTCATTTTACGGTTCATAAAGCACCTCCCGTGCGTACTTCTTCAATAATAGCACAAGCTTCTTGCCCTATTCTAAGTAAATTTTCACGAGTATTAGCCCCGATATGAGGGGTCAGCGTCACCCGATCACAAGCAAGCAGCGGATAGTCAGGAGCAGGAGGATCAGTGGGATAGACATCGGTTGCATACCATCCAATTCGTCCATCATTCAGAGCAGAGACCATTGCTGGAGCATCGACACAAGGCCCACGGCCCATATTAATTATTACGGGGTGACGTCGACACTCGTTGATGAGTTTTTCATTAAACATCCCTAAGGTTTCATCAGTAAGAGGCAGGTGTATCGAAATATAATCGGCATCTCGCACAGCTTCCCCCACGGTAGAAAGTAACGTTGCCACTGCACTTTTTGTCACATATTTATCATACGCTACTACACGCATCCCAAAAGCATGGGCTCTTTTGGCAACTTCGGTAGCAATATTACCCATGCCAATCAAGGCTAAGGTTTTTCCATACAGCTCGCTTCGTTTCAACGACTTTAACCATTCCCCTTTTTTCATTCCATTGTGGACTTCAATCAGATTATTGGGAACCGCTAACATAAGGGCAAAAGTCAATTCTGCTACTGCAATCGCCGAAGACTTAGGAGTATTGCGTACTATAACACCTTTACTTTTAGCGTATGGACAATCAATATTATCAACTCCGACCCCTCCCCGAATAAGGAGTTTGAGATTCTTGGCAGAATCAATATATTCTTTTGTGCATTTAGTTTTACTGCGTACTAAAACAACATCAGCTTCTGCTAATCTGTTTTTGTCATCAGTAACCTCTCCGAAGGTCTGTAACAACCCGGGCAACGATGCATCGAAGGCATCAGAAATCAATATCAGCATCACATTTCTCCTATCTCTATTGACGATACAGCATGATACTGTATTTCTTAGGAATTTGTCAAATATGTATTAAGTTTTTTATGATAATATGAATTTGCACCCTACTTCTTGCTATATACAGAGTAAGGCCTCAAATATTATCTTTTCAGGTCAAGGGGAGAGAGACGCTCTGCATCCCCATGAGGTAAAAGGTTGAGGTCGAACGGTGTCGTCTGGTAGACATAGTAGTTAAGCCAGTTGGTATAGAGCAATTGAGCATGAGAATACCAACTAACAATTGGCTTGGCATGTGGTATATCCTGAGCATAGTAGTTTTGCGGTATTGAAGTCGCTAATCCTTTAGCAAGATCACGTCTATATTCTTGATCTAACGTCCCTTCCTCATATTCAGGATGCCCAAACACAAAGACTTGGCGGCCATCATCACGAGCCACAATATAGAGCCCTGCCTCATCACTACTAGCAAGCACCTGGAGAGAAGGTATGGCGGTAACGTCCTGCTCACGCACCTCTGTATACCGTGAATGCGGTGCCTTGAACGCATCATCAAACCCACGCAGCAAGGGGGTGTTTTCGACACGCACGGAATGGGAAAATACACCGAACAACTTATGGGTTAAAGGGTACTTCTGGACCCCATAATGAAAATAAAGTCCTGCCTGCGCTCCCCAGCAAAGAAAGAGCGTAGAAAAGACATGACTCGTGGCCCATTTCATTATCGTACACAATTCATCCCAATAATCGACCTCTTCAAACTCCATGGTTTCGATTGGAGCTCCAGTAATAATCATACCGTCATATGTGTGTTTCTTTACCTCATCGAAAGTTTTATAAAACTCTTCTAAATATGCAGAAGACGCATGACGAGAGGTATAGGTCGCTGTGCGTAGAAAATCAACTTCAATTTGTAATGGAGTGTTCGATAAACGACGCAAGAGACTCGTCTCTGTACTCGTCTTTAGAGGCATAAGATTTAAGATGAGCAACTTGAGGGGACGAATATCCTGACTCTCAGCTCTCTTCTCAGTCATCACAAAGATGTTTTCCCGTTCCAAAATGGATTTTGCAGGGAGCGCATCTGAAACTTTTACTGGCATACCGCTTTTCTACCCTTCCAAGGCCTGCGCCAAGTCGTGCAACAAGTCACTCTGATGCTCCGTCCCTATAGAGAGGCGAATTGTTCCAGGTTCAATCCCTCCTGCCAATAATTCTGTAGGAGAGAGTTGGTTGTGAGTCGTACTCGCTGGATGAATTACCAATGATTTGACATCCGCAACATTGGCCAATAGTGAAAATAACTGTAACCGATCAATAAACTGCATGGCCTTTTCAGCCCCACCTTTGATTACAAAAGTAAAAATAGAGGCGCCGCCTAACGAAAAATATTTTTTATAAAGAGGATGCGAAGGAGACGTTGGTAGTGAGGGATGGTTCACCTTCTCTACCTGTGGATGATCCGCTAAGAATGTTACTATCGCCATAGTATTCTCTATGTGGCGTTCTACCCGTAAAGAGAGAGTTTCAAGTCCTTGTAAAAATAGAAAGGCGTTAAAGGGGCTTAAAGTTGCTCCATAATCCCGCAAAAGAATAACGCGAGCACGTACAATGAAAGCACGATTACCCATACGCTCAGTATAACTCACACCATGATAAGAGGGGTCAGGATCTACAAACCAAGGAAACTTCCCCGATTTCTCCCAGTCAAATGTACCACCATCTACTACAACGCCTCCTATACTGGTGCCATGCCCGCCAATAAATTTAGTTGCCGAGTGAATTACAATATCTGCACCATGTTCAAAAGGACGTAACAAGTAGGGTGTCGCAAAGGTGTTATCAACAAGCAGAGGGATTGCATGTTTATGAGCAATCTCAGCCAGCTTTTCGATATCAGCAATATTGGCATTAGGATTACCAATACTTTCTACAAAGATTACTTTTGTGTTTGCTTGCACCGCACGTTCAATGTTTTCAAAGTCATCAACATCAACAAAAGTGGTGGTAATTCCTAAGTTTTCGAAAGTGCGTCCTAATAAATTATAGGTTCCACCATACATAGTTCGGGAGGCTACAATATGATCCCCGTTGCGGGCAAGATTCTGCAGCGCAAGGGTAGTAGCCGCTTGGCCGCTAGCGGTGGCTAAGGCCCCAACACCACCCTCTAAGGCTGCAACTCGTTGTTCAAAGATCTCGGTAGTAGGGTTGCCAATCCGAGTATAAATATTTCCTGCTTCAGAGAGGTCAAAACGCCCTGATGCCTGTCTACAGTCATCAAAAACAAATGATGTCGAAGCATAGATAGGGACAGCTCGAGCCCCGGTGGCAGAGTCTGGATTCTCTTGACCAGCGTGTAACTGAAGTGTTTCAAAATGGTAGTTTTTAGTATCTTTCATAATTGAGTTCCTTTATATTCGATGAGGTTAGTATGCTTTACGAAATGCATACTAACTTGGACAGAACCGAATTTATTTTTATCTATTACACAGCTCATCCAGAAACCTCCTTATAGCAGGATACTAAAAAGCCGTCGGTGTACAACCGACGGCGGTAACGTCACATGTACAGAGGCGATTAATAGCTCTTCATGGAGTTTATCTTACGAACTTTCTTCATCTGCTTGCGCTGTAATGCCTTCTTTTTCCGATTTTCAATAGTAGAGGGCTTCTCGAAGTATTCGCGCTTTTTCCACTCCCGAATGATACCCTCTTTCTCGACCATCCGTTTAAACTTCTTGATCGATTTCTCGAGTGGTTCATTATCGTCAACTCTTACGTAAGCTATAGTAATCACCTCCTTTCCAGTTATTGGAACAAATTTCATCTTTATTTTCATCAATTTACAACTTTTTGTCAAGCTACCCAGCTGGTTACCTCTCCCGTATAATCTGTTCTATAGGAGTTTTATGCTTTTTTAAAGAGATAATTGTGAGCTGTAATGATTCGGTATTTCTAAAATAATTGCGCCCCATCTTAAAAACCACATCAACGCTATCATCGGTATTAAACGTTTTTCCAACCTCATCGGAAGCATTCCAATACAAAGCAGGCCAACGGTATTTCCCATGCTGTAATTGTAATTTTACATGACCGACATCTTGTCCCTTACTCCGATTAAGGAATTGAATTTCCTCCACTTTTGCCTCTTGAATGAGGAATTGTAGAGGAGGATTACCTTCTCCATAAGGTTCAAAAGATTCTACCAGTGCAATAAGTTCGGGGGTAAGATAATTCATAGGTAATTCAGCATCTATCGTAACAATTTCATCTTCGGGATGTTCACGCATCTCCATCTCGGTAATTGCTGAATTAATGCGGTTGCGTAATACCGGCAGATGCTTCTCTTCCATACTGAATCCACCTGCACAGCGGTGCCCACCAAAATCTATAAAAAGGTCGTCAAATAATTGAAGGAATTCACGAATATTAAAATATTGGGGACTTCGCATGGAACCCGTGACCCGTTGTTCTCCGACATGGGCTATAACTAGCGCCGGTGCTTTAAACTGGCGGAGTAGACGTGAGGCCATAATCCCTGTTAGGCCACGATGTACTTCTGTATCCTCAACCATCAGAAATTTTTCATTAAAACTGGCATGACTCGATTTGGCCTTATGGAGCAGACGAATCCAGGCCGCATCTCCTTTTCGTTGTCGCTCCCGGTTAAGTTGCATTAATTCACCAGCATATTTTTCACTCTCTTGTAAATCTTCGGCCAAAAACATATTAGCGGCGACATCCGGTCGTCCCAATCTACCTGAAGCATTGATAATCGGTGTGAGCTGCCACCCAATGTCGGAGGTGGATAGCCGTTTCCCCACCAAATTCTGCAGGCTCATAAGAGCCAACAACTCTTTACGGCCTCCTTCACTAATTTTTTCCATTCCGGTACGCACGAGTATTCTATTCTCATCGATCATCGGCATAAGATCTCCAATGGTACCGAGGGCAACTAAATCAAGGATTTTTTCATATTCAACCGAGAGTGCAGGTATCTTACGTAATACATAGGCTTGAAAAAGGGAGATAAGAACATCCAGCTCAGAGGCTGTTCTAGAATAGCGAATTGAACGGCTTATACGCATAAGACTAAAGAGTGATTTCCCTACTATCTGGGGTAAAACCTGTTCAAATTGCGGACGTAACTCTCCAAGATGGATATCAATACTCGGACCAAATGCACGTCGAATCAACTTGGTTTCGACATCAATGTCTAAAGCCAGTAACGGCACCCCACAATCCAAAAACTGTATCATTCTACTTTGCTGCACTGTAATGACACCCGGGACAACTTCTTCAATCATCCTCTCTTCAGGCAAGAGGTTTTTAAGACGCACGGCCTCCATGATAATAGTTTCATTGCCAGGGGTGGTGTTTCCAGGATAAGCATGCACTAAAATACACTCTTCCCGGTAGAAATCTGTTACCGCAAATCGCAAAGCCCAAATACACTTAGCAACCACACCACAGCCAGCAAGGTGGCTAAATGGATAACCACATCCTTCCAGTTTTGGATTAATTACTGCATCTGCGGCAGGAATGACTTCCCCCGCTAAATGGTGGTCTGTGATCAACACATCCAAGCCAAGTTGGTGGGCATAGGTGACTTCTTCAATATTCGAAATCCCACAATCTACGGTAATGATGAGGGTTACATCTTGCGAAGCAACTGCATCCAAGCCAGCGCGGGTAAGCCCATAGGGTTCATCGCCTTGAGGCAGACGCCAGGAGGTCTCAAGGCCTAGAGCCCGTAATTCCTGCACCAGTAATACGGTGCTGGTAATACCATCGACATCACGATCTCCAAAGACACATACTTTTTCGCCCTCTTCCCGAGCCTGCAGTACACGCTCGACAAAACTTTCCATTTCATCAAAAAGAAAAGGGTTATGTACATATGAGACATCTTTTTCAAGAAAATATTTTACTGAATCGGGTTCTGTGGCCCCCCTACGGATCAGTAAGGAGGCAGTGATGTAATCTACACCATAGGTTTCATTGAGTTTCCTCACCAGCTCCACCGAGATGGGTTCTTTTTTCCATTCCTTCATATATCAACCTTTTAATCATAATCATACCCAAGTCTCCATGAGAACTCCACCATCAAGGCTTTTTAGTGGCCATTCTAGGATTGCTGTAATATAACGGATCATATAACGTGCCAACCGAATCGTAGCGGTCTCGCTTAACGGTACCAGTACAGCCTCTGTTTCCGTTAAGTCTTGGATAAAGACCAAATACCTGCGTGCTCCAGGGCCTAAAGCCCAAGCAAAATCCCCATTGTGCACATCGGCGCAACCTTTACAACAGAGTGAGTTCAAAGCTGAATTAAAGGAGAGGATCTCTTTTATTTCATACGGACGGCTACAAATGGGACACGATGTAAGATCACTTTCCAATCCCATTACGCTTATAAAACGCCAAATATAGAGTATCAGTACCCGCCGCGAGTCAACTGTTCCATCATCGAGCAATAGCAGACAATTACGTAGTAATTCAAAGAGAGCAGCAAAATCTCCACCGTGCATACGCATGGCAATCTCACTCAGGGCGTTAGCAACATAGAGACGGGAAAGTTCTTTTTTAATTCCACCTTGCATTACGATGGGATCAACATCTTTGAGCGTATAACCCTTCCTTGGGCGGTTGCTGTAAACATAAAATGTACCAATAGAAAAAGGCTCTATGCCACCGGCTAGCTTACCTTTTCGTGCCCCATAGGCAACTGCTTCAAATAACCCTAAAGTAGGTGAAAGCAGAGTAACTAGCCGATGCAAATCTCCCCACCTCTTATTAGTAAGGACAATTGCTTCACATATAAGGTTTTTTTCCATTCTCACAAAACCTTACATACAGAAAAAAAAACTCTGTTACCATCTATTGAGATTTCAAGCATACCAAAGAGTAGCTCCTCTCTTAAAATCTGTCAACCAAAGCAAGAAAAATGTGGTATGATGAGCGCATGTTTTCACAGAAAAGGATTTGCTTTTTAAGTTCATTTTTACTCCTCATTATGGTCCAGTGGGGAATAGGTGCTGCATCCGTTCCTCTTGGCCCCCCACTCTATGACTCTGCAGGTTCTCAAGCATTATTAGCCGATTGGGATTTTTCGGGCCAATTGTCGGAAAGTGAACGAAATGCAACCGCCCAACTCAGTTTATATTTGACCACTATGGGACGTGGAGATCCTCTCTATGTCTGGTTTGGCCATTCTGGCCTCGTGGTTGCCGATAATAACCAAGACCGTAGTGTGATGTACGATTATGGCATTTTTAGTTTTAATGATGATTTTTATCAGACGTTTGCTTTGGGGCGTCTAAACTATGAAGTTTGGGCTACTTCTGCTCCAACACGCTACGCTGTAGCACGGTCCGAAAATCGCGATGTCTCTCGAATTACTCTCAACCTTCCCGAGAAGGCAAAATTAGAAGTCGTAAACTTTCTCAATTATAACATCCAACCAGAACAAAACACCTACCTGTACCACCATTATCGGGAGAACTGTGCTACACGCATCCGAGACATCATCGATAAAGCAGTGGATGGTCAATTCTCACTGTGGGCCAAGACAATCCCCATGGATGAGACGTTGCGACAACTCGTGATGCGGCATACATATGCCTCCCCCTTCATTGATTGGACTTTAAACTTTCTTCAAAGTGGTACGATAGATAAACCGATTTCATTATGGGAGGCGATGTTCCTACCTGCCATCTTGGAGCAAGCTCTTCTTGAATTCTCCTATGTAAATCAAGAAGGAGAGCTGGTTCGTATCGCCACTGATTTTGAGGTTATCAACTCTGAACCAGTTGGCACTCGCCCTCTGAATCTAGAGCACTGGAAGTCAATGACTCTCCCCTCCTTCTCATTTTCACTGGCTATCGCTCTCATCGCCCTGATTTTTCTTCAGTTATCTTTTAGAAGTTCTTTTCCTAGAATACAAAAAATGGGACTTTTCTTATATGGTATGATAAATCTCACTTGGACATTTGCGTTGGGAATGCTCTCCATCCTTCTCCTTTTCATGATGACCATAAGTAGCCATGATGTAACTTATTGGAATGAAAATATTGTTATTGTGACCCCCTGGCTCCTTGTGATGGCCATTCAATCAATCAAGATTGCGTTTAGAAACCAACGCTCTCTGCGACGGTTTAGAAAAGCAAACACATTCTTTCTGATTGTCACAGTCGTTTTGATTATTCTAAAAGGAGTTTTTTTTGACCTTCTTATTCAACAGAACTGGCAAATTATCGTCACGCTACTCCCCTTATATCTTTTCAATAGCTCTATCCCCTTTGAACGTTTGTTGGTCCGCACGCGCCTCTACGATGATAGTGACGAGTTCTAAGAAACTATCTTTGTCCCCTTGTTTTCATACAGCGCACCATAGATATTTTCAGGATTGGTAATGAGACCTACATTGCCAGTAGTTTTTACAAAATCCATCATAGCTTGAACCTTTGGCAACATACTTCCGGGAGCAAAGTGCCCCTCATCTACATAGCGCTGGCATTCAGCCAGATCAATAGTCTCCAGTTCTTTTTGATTAGACTTGCCGTAATTGAGACATACCTTCTCCACTGCAGTGGAAATTACAAATATGTCTGCGTGTAACTCTTTGGCCATTAAGGCAGCGGCTAGGTCTTTATCAATAACAGCTTCTATCCCGGTATGGGTCCCATCCTCTAGTTTGATGACAGGGATACCACCGCCTCCAGCTGCAATTACTATGACTTCATGTTCCACAAGTGTCTTTATAGTCTCAATTTCAACAATCGAGAGTGGTTTGGGAGAAGGTACTACTCGCCGGTAACCTCGCCCAGCATCCTCGACAACATCCCAACCATCGTTAATGTGGTGCTGGTGGGCATCTTCTTTGGTCATAAAAGCACCAATGGGTTTAGTCGGGTTCTGGAAAGAAGGATCAGTTGAGTCTACCTCTACCTGAGTCACCACAGTAGCTACTTGGGGTGTTAATCCAACCTTTGTAAACTCGTTATGTAAAGCCATTTGTAATTGATATCCTATAGCACCCTGGGTGTCTGCTACGCAGGAGTCCAGGGGTACTGCATGGAGCGTTGATTTGGACAACTCGGCGCGGAGTAACACAAACCCAACCTGAGGACCATTGCCGTGGGCTATAACAACCCGATGTCCAGCTTCAACTAAACGGACAATATGCACAGCGGTTTTTCTGGCCGCTTCATATTGAGCTTTAACAGTAACATGTTGGGTGTCTTCAATAAGGGAATTCCCTCCAATTGCGATGACGATGAGCTTACTTTTTTCCATACTTTTCTCCATTAATTTGTTATATATCAATATCACAACCTAATGCAACAGGTTTCGTCCATTGACAAAGCAATTGCCACAATGTTACCGTTATTTATAGATTACGCAGGTAGTCAAGGAGCTAAATTGATGGAAAATATGCTCTCCATTGGACAGCGCCTCGTAACCGGATTACAGGGTTCTGTGCTAGATGATGCTTTTATTGAGTTAATCCGAACCTATAAAATTGCTAATGTAACCCTCTTACCACGCAATATAATTGATAAACACCAAGTAAAAGCCCTCTGTAAAGCGATTAATGACCTCATTTTACAAGAGACCGGCAAAGAGGCTTTCATCACCATAGAAGAAGAGGGTGGGATGGCTACTCTTTTAAGCCCAGATACTACACACCTCCCAGGCGCAATGCCCATTGGAGCCACTGCCGATCAGGGCAATGCCTACACGACTGGCCGTATCTCAGGCACAGAACTACGAGCATTAGGTATTCACTGTACATTAGCCCCTACGTTAGACATTAATAATAACCGTGAAAATCCAATTATAGGGGTCCGCTCCTATTCCGATAACCCTGATGTTGTAGCAAATTTTGGTACAGCCATGATACGTGGCCTTAGCGATGCTAAAGTAGTCAGTGTAGGTAAGCATTTCCCAGGTCATGGCGATACTGAAGTAGATTCTCATTTAGGGCTACCCGTAATCTCTAAAGGGATAGAGGATTTACAAAACAATGAACTTATCCCCTTTATAGCGGCTATAGAGGCCGGTATCCCCGCCATAATGATTACTCACATCTTATATCCTGAAGTTGAGGCTCAACCCATTCCAGCAACGATGTCTCGCACTATAGTCACCGACTTACTACGTAATTCTTTGGCATTCGATGGGGTTGTTTTTTCTGATTGTCTCGAAATGAGTGCTATTAAAGATCATCAGGCAATCCCCCATGTAGCTGTCGAAGCCTTGCATGCCGGCGTTGATCTTATAACCATCAGCCATACCTACTCTTTGGTTGCTGAAGCAGCTCAAGCAATTGCAGAGAGTCTCGCCAACGGTTATATCAATTATGATGAACATACTGCTGCAGTTGATCGAATTTTGACTATGAAGTCGACTATTGAAGGGGCTGAAGAACACGCTATCGAAATTGTTGGGTCTCCTGATCATAGAGCAGTTGCTAAAGCAATTATGGAACGAGCTATCTGTGTTGGCAATAAACCCGAAAAAGATTTGCCTGCATTAGGTGCGCATCCCGTATTTTTTGGATACCATCCCCCTCAGGCAGAAACTGCGGTTTTTCCTGAATGGATGGCTTTTTATATTGGCGGCAGAGCTATTATCATCCCTGAAGATCCCTCAAGTTCTGAAATAGTAGAGTTAGTCCAAGAGATTCCTGATGCCACCGCCCTAGTGATTGGTACGTATAACGGTCATCTCCTGCGAGGACAATTGGCCTTATGTAACGCTCTAGCAGGTACGGGCTTACCAACTATTGTGGTCGCTCTCCGGGATCCGTATGATCTGGTCTATCTAGCTGAAAACATCCATAGTTTCGCGGCCTTTGAATATTCTACGGTTGCTTTTGAAGCTATTCGTACAATCTTAACTCAGGAACGCACGGCTACCGGAATTCTCCCCGTCCACTGGTAGTGTACTTTACCAATTGCCTTAATTTCGCTATTGTCTTGACCATTACAAAGGCTTTGGGAGGCAGTATGTTTCGTCAAGATCAGAAAAAGTTGTTTTTATTCGCGCTCTACCTTACATCAATGGTTTTAGTTAATACTTTGGGTTCTAAGATTACCACTTTAGGCTCTGTTCGTGCTTCAGTGGGAGTTTTTTTTATGCCCATTTTATTTCTCGTTACCGATATAATAGGTGAAGTCTATGGACGTAAAACCTCCGCTCAGTTCGTAAATCTATCTACGATCATGTTGGTGTTCATGTTTCTGATGGTTGGTCTTTGTATCATACTGCCAGCTAATGAAACTTGGAATTTGCAAGAATCATATGCCATTATTTTTGGTTCTAGTATGCGGATGACTTTTGCTAGCCTCTGTTCTTTTTTCATTGCTCAACATATCGATGTATTCACCTTCTCATTTATGAAACGGATCACCAAGGAAAAACATCTTTGGATTCGCAATAACGTGAGCACCATTATTAGCCAATTATTTGATACTACAATATTTATGTTCATCACGTTTTATAAAATGACCGATCGTTACACCTTTTCTTTCATCTGGAGCTTGATAATTCCCTATTGGGCATTTAAAGTTCTATTTGCCCTCATCGATACACCGCTTTGTTATCTCGGAGTCTGGTGGCTCCGCAAAGAAGACAAGGTGCAACCAGAGGTAGTAGGATGATGGAGGTTGTTTTATTTGGAGATAGTCTCACTGTAGGCCGCATAGGGATTGCCTACCGTCGGTATCTCCCTTTTACCACCGTAGCTCGGGGCATAGAGGGTGATACGTGGATTGGTGTAGCCTCCCGGGCAAAACGCTACCTTGATGTCAAGGAGAGGCCCGAGGGGACTGTTTTAGTCATCCAAGGAGGAGCTAATGATCTCCTCCTCACCTCTAGACCCCAAGGGAAGCGCTTAATTAATCATAACACTCCTCCCTATTCTGATGATGCTGAATTCGCGAGCATATTTTCTGAGATGCTCTTTTCTATTGAACAAGAGCACCCTTCTATCTCTCTTATCGTCTGTTCACTGCCTATTATTGGAGAAGATCTCAATTCCCTCCTGAATGAGAGAAGGCGGCAGAGGAATGCCACCTTAAAAGCTTTGGTTGCGCATAGTGCCCACACGCTCTGGTGTGACATTGCAACACCACTGGAAACGATTGTGAGAGATTTACAGAGCCAAAAGAGCAATGACATCTACTTCATAGAGGACATCAAAAACTTTGCCTCTGATGCTGCCTATATTGGCGATAATGAAGTTAAAGCTGCTGAAATCTCCAGTAAACGAAATTTAGTAGTCACTATTGATGGTATTCACCTAAATGCTACCGGCGCTCAAGCTATTGCTGAAGCTCTTAGTGAAGTTGTCTCAGATAAGTTAAGCTGAAACAACTTCACCCCTAGCGTAAGTTTTAGTACATTAGAGATACACGCATGGCGTGTATTATTATTAGTGGAGGATTTTTCATGGCAGAACAGGAATTAATGCCCGTAGAACAAACACTGCCCCGTAATCTTTTCGTACTACCCCTAGTCGGAAATCCAATATTTCCCGGACTATTCACCCCCCTGGTGATAGAAAGCAGGGAAGATATAGAAATAGTTACCCAAGCAATGGCTCATGGCGGAGACCTAGGCCTACTGCTTGTAAAGGATGAAAGTAAAACTGAGTACGAGGCAGATAATCTCTATCGTGTGGGAACCGTTGCGAAGATCATTAAACGGATAAAACTACCCGATGGAGGGATGAATATATTTATCTCAACCGTAAAACGGTTTCAAGTAAAAGATTTTCATACAAGTGGCAAATTTATTATCGCTGAAGTTGATTATCTCAATGATATAGAAGACAACCCAACCGAGTTAAAAGCTTGGACACGACAGTTGATCACTGAAACAAAAAAGTTATCAAAAGGCAACCCTTTATTTACCGAAGAGATGCGGCTGAATATGGTAAATATTGATCAAGCTGGAAAGATGGCTGACTTTATCGCCAGTATTATCAACATTGACCGCAAACAGCAACAACGTATTCTTGAAATCCTTAATGTACGGCGGCGAATGGAACGAGTCTTAGTCTTTATTAAGAAAGAACAGCAAGTTCTAGCAATGCAGGAACAGATTCAAAAACGAGTAAACAGCAAGTTGGAAAAAAATCAACGTGAGTATTTCTTGCGTGAAGAACTTAAACATATTCAGCAAGAATTAGGCTTAACCACCGACCCACGTAGTGCTATTTTCAATAAACTGAATAAACAGATCTCAACTTTGAATTTAGAAGGTGAAGTTGCAGAAGCAGTCCAGAATGAACTCGAGAAATTTCAATCTCTCGATCCCAACAGTCCCGATTATTCGATAACCCGGACCTATCTGGAAACTATTGCGGCCCTCCCCTGGAATGACCCCAAACCTGAGGACTTCTCGTTACAAGCTGCAAGTAAGATTCTCGAACGTGATCACTACGGTTTAAAAGATGTAAAGGATCGCATTCTTGAATATCTGGCAGTTCGAAAAATGAAAAAAGATACAAAAGGATCTATTATCTGTCTGATTGGTCCGCCAGGGGTTGGAAAGACATCGGTAGGAAAATCTATCGCTCGAGCTCTGAAGAAAGAATATTATCGGTTTAGTGTCGGTGGTATGCGGGATGAAGCCGAAATTAAAGGACACCGTCGTACCTATATTGGGGCAATGCCGGGTAAAATCATTCAGGGTCTAAAAACGGTAAAGACCAAGAACCCTGTGTTCTTGATCGATGAGATCGATAAAATGGGAGTCTCTTTCCAAGGCGACCCCGCCTCAGCTTTACTAGAGGTGTTGGACCCAGAACAGAACTTGGCTTTCCGCGATCACTACCTCGATCTCCCGTTCGATATCTCACAAATTCTCTTCATCGTTACTGCTAATACTCTAGAGACAATCCCTAGACCTCTATTAGATCGTATGGAGGTAATCTATATTGCCGGTTATACAGCCCAAGAGAAGCTCGCCATAGGAAAAAAATATTTAGTCCCAAAGAGTTTGAAAAAGCATGGTCTCACCCGCAAGGAGGTTTCATACACCTCGAAAATTCTCCAAGAAATTGCAGAATCGTATGCGAGAGAGGCCGGGGTAAGAAATTACGAGAAGTCACTTGATCGCATTCACCGCAAAGCAACACGTGAAATCTTAGAACATTCTCCTAAATTACCCATACGAATCACTGAAAAGAAGATGATTGAGTATCTTGGCCAACCTATTTTCCGTGAAGATGAAATTCTTCGAGCCGATCACCCTGGAATGGCCATAGGTTTAGCTTGGACCAGTATGGGTGGCGACACCCTCATAATCGAGGCTGTGGCATATCCAGGCAAGGGTGAGTTGAAACTTACTGGTAAACTAGGGGAAGTGATGCAGGAATCGGCAAACATTGCCCTCACCCATCTTAAATCGATTGCCTCAGAACATGGCATTGATCAATCTTGGTTTGAAACCCATGCTATCCATATGCACGTACCTGAAGGAGCTACTCCTAAAGATGGTCCTTCGGCCGGCATTACTATGGCAACAGCGTTCTATTCACTTATAACCGATAAGATCATGAAGCCAAATTTAGCCATGACTGGTGAACTCGACTTGGTAGGAAAGGTTATGCCTATCGGGGGATTGAAAGAGAAAGTGCTAGCTGCTCGACGTAATAAAATTGAGACAATTTTGTTTCCGAAATTTAACAAACGAGATCTGGATGAATTAGATGATGAGCTGAAAGATGGCATCACGTTCTACCCCGTAGCAACCTTCAGTGAAGTTCTCTCGCATGTATTCGTTACAGAAAAAAAACCGAAAGGCTAATAAAGGATGGAATTATTAAGCCCCGCGGGAACATTAGAAAAGCTCAATTATGCCTATACGTATGGGGCTGATGCGGCTTACATCGGTATGCAGGATTTTTCATTGCGTACTCGTGCAGGAAATATTACCGATACCGATATAGCCGAATTGACGCGGATAAAAGGTGATAAAAAATTATATGCCGCGTTAAATAGCTATTTGCATGAAGACGATCTGGGATTGCTCTCAGATCGTCTCGAAATAATAAAAGCTTACCCATTCGATGCCTTTATCGTAAGTGATCTTGGTGCCGCACTCGTATTACGTAATTATTTTGGTAATACTCGCGCTCTGCACCTCAGTACGCAGGCCAACTGCCTCAATAGCGAGGCAGTAAAAGCATATCAAGAATTTGGGTTTTCTAGAATTATTTTAGGACGAGAAACCCCACTAACCGATATTGCTCGCATAAAGGAGAGTGTTCCAGAGATGGAGATCGAAACATTTGTCCATGGGGCCATGTGTATGGCCTACTCTGGCCGATGTTTTCTGAGCGCTTTTCTCACGGGCCGAAGTGCCAATCAAGGTGATTGTGCACATACTTGCCGCTGGTCTTACAAACTCCACCAACGTCAAGAAAATCCTCTTTCAGGAGGAGAACTGGCTTTGGAAGAGGAATCTCGGCCCGGGGAATATTATCCGGTATTCGAAGGAGATGGGTATACTACGATCCTCTCCTCCAAAGATCTGTGTATGATTGATCATCTGGCTCAGTTGCGCGATGCAGGTGTAGACTCCTTTAAGATAGAAGGGAGAATGAAGTCGCTCTATTATGTGGCGACAGTAAGCCGGGCATATCGGAAAGCACTTGACGCCCTAGAAGGCAAGCCGGAGGCTCATGATTGGAAACTCTATCGAGATGAACTCTTTCGGGTCAGCCACCGAGAGTTTTCAACGGGATTTTTCTTTGATACCGAACAGATCTCAAATCCAACTGAACTGAGTTATATCAGAAATTATCTATTAATTGGCACTATAGGAGAAGAGATAGAACCGAATCTTTTTGTCTTACATTTAAAAAATAGATTAGACATATCTAAAACTATTGAGTATATCGGACCTGATATTTTATATATTGAGGATGATTCATTCACGATCGAAGATGGTGAGGGCAACCAACTTGAAGTTGCTAACCATCACCAGAACGTCCTATTGAGGACTAAGAAACTAATTGCAAAAGGGTTTATTATCCGTCAAAAGCTTAAATAACGCTAAAAATCACCCTTTTTGTATGATATTGAGTGAATTTTTCTTGTTATTTACCTTAAATATGGTAGTATTATCGTAAGATTTATTAGGAGGCTAGCCAATGACAATTCATGAGCAGATTGTAGCTCAGTACGAAGCTTACATCGCAGAGAATCAAAAATTCACTGAAAGAGGAATTAAAGCATCTGCCGCAAGAGCTAGAAAAGCTCTTGGTGAAATGGGAAAACTTGCCAAAGAACGACGTAAAGAAATCCAAGAAGAAAAGAACGAACTTTAAGTATTTATACTTGCTGGATGCGAAACAGGCCAAACTTTTAAAAGATTGGCCTGTTTTTTGTTCACCTATAATGATTTTAGCAAGGTCAGATGTTTGTGACCTTTCTGTAATTTCTCTTCAAATTCAGCTTGTTTTCCCCGCTCTTTCTCAATCGCTTCAGGTTTTGCATTCTGGAGGAATTTTGGATTAGAAAGCTTCTTTAAGGTACCAGCAAGAGATTTTTCTGTCCGCTCCAAGTCAATTGTAATCTTCTTTATCTCCGAAGCTACATCTAGAGCATCTTTTACAAACACAAAAGCTTCATACCCCGGTCCAGCCACCGGGACGGCTGAGACTACAGAAACTTTGTTTTCCGTATCTACGACGAGCTGTGAAGCTCCAATAAAGGTGAGAATAAGATCGATATGATCTTTGACAAAGTCGGTGGCAATGAAGGAAGCATCTGGGCGAAACACTACCGATAGTTTCCGCTCTTGGCCAATCCGCAGTTCACTACGTAGCGCACGTACCCCATGTACTAACTCTTGCATGGCATCCACCGTCGCCTTTGCGGAATCGAAATGGCGATCTTCCTGATACACAGGGTATTCACTATCGATCACCCGCCCTTCGGTATTGGGGAGTTTGCTGTAAATTTCTTCAGTGATAAAAGAGACGAAGGGGTGCATCAAACGCATGAGCAAAGCGAGTAAGTCTAACATGATACTTACCTGACGGTCTCTGTCGTTATCACTCTTAGTTGCTAAGGCGTGCTTCGTTGCTTCAACATACCAATCACAGAAATCATTCCAGAATACATCGTAGATTGTTTGGGCGGCATCATTAAAACGGTAACCCTCAATAGCAGTTTCAACTTTGGCTACAGCTTCGTTGATCTGATGGTACATCCATTTGTCCATGACACCAAAATCTTTTTGTTCCAGACTAACTAATTCGCGTCCCTCTAAATTCATGAGCAGAAACCGTGTGGCATTCCACATCTTATTAGCAAATCGAGAACCTAACTTAAAAGATTCCATGTCGATCAACAGGTCCTGCCCTTGAGCAGCCATATAACAAAGGGTGAACTTCATTGCATCAGCACCATACAGATCAACAATTTCAAGTGGATCGATGCCATTCCCTAAAGATTTAGACATCTTCCTACCCTGCTTATCACGAACTAAGCCGGTAATATAGATGTCTTTGAAAGGGACAGTATCAAGAAACTCAAGCGAGGCCATAATCATTCTGGAAACCCAGAAGAAAATAATATCATAGCCGGTAACAAGGGTACTGGTTGGAAAAAAACGTTGCATGTCATCTGTTTCTTGTGGCCACCCTAACGTACTAAAGGGCCAAAGCCATGAACTAAACCAAGTATCTAATACATCGGTCTCTTGGGTTAATGCAGAACTGCCACACTTACTACAGTGGGTAGGATCTTCACGCTCAACCATCATGTGGTTACAGTCAGAGCAATACCACACTGGTATACGATGTCCCCACCACAATTGGCGACTAATACACCAGTCCCGAATATTTTTCAACCAGTGGCTATAGGTGTTTTCCCAGCGTTTAGCATAAAAAGAAATTTCTCCATTCTGCCAAGCCGCCAAAGCTTTATCAGCCATTCCCCGCATAGCAACAAACCATTGTTCAGAGAGGTACGGCTCAATGACGGAAGAGCATCGATAACAATGCCCTACATCGTGGTTGTGTTCCTTTACATCGAGTAGATACCCACCAGCTTGTAAATCCTCTACTACCTTTGTGCGAGCAGTAAGAACATCCATTCCTTGATAAGCTGATGGCACCATATCATTTAATGTCCCATCTGGGTTGAGAATATTTACCGCTTCCAGATTATGGCGTTGGCCAACCTCCCAGTCATTGGGATCATGCGCTGGAGTAATTTTAACCATACCAGTCCCAAACTCCATATCAACATACCTATCGGCGATAATGGGAATGGGTTTATTGGCTAAGGGTAAGATAACTGCTTTATCGACTAGATCTTTATATCTTTCATCATCAGGATTTACAGCAACAGCAACGTCACCAAACATAGTTTCGGGACGGGTGGTTGCCACCATGATGGACCCTTTCCCTTCCGCATAAGGATAGGCAACCTGATACAATTTACCCGGCAGATTTTTATATTCAACTTCATCATCTGCTAAAGCAGTTCCACAGTGGGTACAATAATTGACTAAATAATTCCCTTTGTAAATTAATCCTTTCTCGTATAGTGAGACAAATGATTCACGGACAGCTTGGGATAGTCCCTCATCCATGGTAAAACGTTCTCGGGACCAATCACAGGAAGAGCCAATCTTCTCTAATTGTTTAGCAATAATAGCGTGATGACGTTCTTTGACTTTCCAGGTCTCTGCAATAAACCGTTCACGTCCAAGTTCTTGCCTACTCTGCCCTTTCGCTGCTAGCTGTCGCTCAACAATATTTTGCGTAGCTATCCCCGCATGATCCGTCCCTGGAATCCACAATGTTGGACGACCACGCATACGCCAATAACGGACTAAGGTGTCTTGTAATAGATTATTTAAAGCATGCCCCATATGTAAAATACCAGTAACATTGGGAGGAGGCATTACAATAGTAAAGGAGGGTTTTTCACTTTCTTTGGGTAAAAAACATCCATTCGTTTTCCAATCATGATAAATCCGGTCTTCAAAATCTTTAGGATTATAGGATTTCTTAAGCTCCACAGCTTGCATGGATGGCCTCCTGAATATACAACTTGTCAATGTATGACAATGGAGACCATACTAACAAAAACGATACGTTCTTACAACAGGAAATACCCCAAGCAAGTTGGGGTATTGTAGATGAGGGAAAATATGCTTCTTTAGGGAACAACTTCAGAAGGAGTCTCTTCTTCACCATCTATTGGCACAATTCCTTTTAAGCGAAGATCTACCTCATACCCACGTGAGTCAAGATATTTCAATATTTCTTCAAGTGGAAAGTTTTCTAAAACTTGGGACGCCGCGAGCCCTTCCGTAGCTCGGACTTGGACTACTGTCCCTTCTTCATTCAGCAATACTCTAGGTATAAGCTCCTCTGACGGTGATTGAGGATTGGGATTAATCATGAGAGCTCCCACTAATACAAAGATGAAAGCGGCTGCAACGGTCAACAACGTTGGGGTCTTTATACGAAAGTCACGATGAAAAAAACCAACTTTATTTTTTTTCTCCATATAATTCTTTTCAATAAATTGTAGTACGTTATCCTCATGCGGTGCAATCTCATCCTCTGCAAGACGAGCTTTCGAAACCATAGTGTGTAATGAACTCAATTGCTCAAACCGAGTCTTACAAGCGACACAATAGGTTAAATGCTCCTCAACCTGAGTGCGCCATGGTTCAGTTAATTCGCCATCCAGATAAGTATTTAAAATCTGGTCATCAAGACACATGTATATCCTCCCGATCAAGCAGGGATTCCATCATCTTTCTAGCTCGATGGACCCTGACCTTTACGTTACTCTCAGAAATACGAAGAATTCCCGCAATCTGCCTATAGTTCAAATCAGCGTACTCTTTTAAAACCAGTACAGATTTTAGTTTTTCAGGCAATTTCTCAACAGCCTCCCTCACTAAAGTTCTTGTTTCCGAATCTATAAGCGTATCTTCACCATTTCTAATAGGCGTTTTGGGAGCTTTCTTAATCTTGTCCACCATCGCCTGTTCTCTTGATTTACGTTTCACTACATTAATTGCCAGATTTTTAGTCACTCTGATCAACCAGTATTTTGCCTCATCAACAGAACGAAATTCTATATTTTTCTCATAGAAACGGATGAACGCCTCCTGGCAAATATCCTCAGAAACGTCCATATTATAGGTTACATGATACGCAACACGCATCACCACCGGGAACACTTCCTTGTAGACAAGCCTAAACGATTCATTCTCGCTGCTTTTTACTTCCATATACTTAACAACTCACCTGTAGTATTGGTTACATTATTTAGTGACAATCGTGCCATCAGCAGTATCTTTTAAGATGTAACCTGATTTTTCTACTATAGCACGCAACTCATCCGCACGGTGATAATTCTTTGAACTTTTAGCCTCGGTACGTTCATCAATTAATGCCTGAATTTCAGCTGGTATAACAACCTGTTGTTCATCAACAGCAACAACTGCAGCTACATCTAAGCCTAAGATCTTATCGAAATCATACAAACACGCTAACTTTTCGGCCGCAGTCATAGTTGAATCTTTTAGCAAGGTCCAGACAATTGCTAAACCTCGGGGGGTATTTAAATCATTATTGAGTTGCTCAGCGAATGCTTTACGATACTGTGATGTTGTCTCAGACCACTTTTCTGCAGGTTCTGTAGCCTCTTTTTTGAGAGTCTGAATATGCTTAATAAGATTTTTACGGGCACTTCTAGCTGAATCCATGGATTGCCAAGAGAAAACTAGCTGAGACCGATAGTGCCCTCCCAAACAAAAGTAGCGAAAATCTAGGGGGTCATACCCCTTCTCTTTTAAGACAGAGAGAGTCAGAAACTCACCTTTTGATTTTGACATCTTTCCCGTCTCATTGAGTAGGAATTCACCATGAACCCAATAATTAACCCATTTCTTACCCGTGGCAGCTTCACTTTGCGCAATTTCATTGGTGTGATGGACAGGAATATGGTCTATACCACCGCAGTGGATATCAAACGATTCCCCCAGATACTTCATACTCATCGCCGAACACTCTATATGCCATCCAGGGTATCCCCTTCCCCAAGGAGAATCCCATTGCATGGCTTGCTTCTCAAATTTAGACTGAGTAAACCAGAGTACAAAATCTTTAGGGTTACGTTTATTTGCATCGATATCAATCCGAGCTCCCGCTTGTAACTCTTCTAGATTGAGTCTGGCCAGCTCTCCATACCGGGGAAAAGTATCAATACTAAAATAGACATTCCCTCCCGCTGTATAGGTGTGACCTTTGGCCTCAAGACGTTTTATTAAATCGATCATATCGGCAATATGGTCTGTCGCTTTACAAGCAATACCTGGGCGTTTAATGTGTAAGGCATCAATATCGGCAAAGAAGGCATCGGTATACATTTGAGCAATCTCTAAAATACTAAGCCCTTTCTCTTGAGCTGATTTGACCATTTTATCTTCACCATCATCCCCATCGTCAGTGAGGTGACCAACATCTGTAATGTTCATAACATGGCTAACAGCGTATCCATTATATTCTAGTGTCCGTCGTAACACATCTTCAAATACATAGGTTTTTAAATTCCCAATATGGGCATAATTATAGACTGTTGGACCACAGCAATACATACCCACCTTACCACTTTCAAGAGGGTTAAAAGGTTCTATTGTCCGCGTCATAGTGTTATGGAGAGAAAGCTTCATGGTGTTCTCCTAGTATCAGTAGTCAAGTCAACGGCATTGTCCGTCACGAAAAAATGGGATAGTATACCCTTGTGAGTGTAACAATAAGGAATGCGAGTGAAAAAATCAATATGGAGCAATTAATTCATAAGAATGTGGCCCTGGCCTCACTCTGTTCCTATGGGACGGGAGGATCAGCCGATTACCTAGCAATTCCTACTAATCTCAAAGAACTTCAGGCAAGTTTATCTTGGGCTCATACCCGCCAACTTCCTATTACCATTCTAGGTCGTGGGACAAATGTGTTAATTGCGGATGCTGGTATTGAAGGCCTTGTTGTCCTCACGACAAGACTTGACGCCCACCATGCTCGTGGATGCATCTTTTGCACCGAAGGAGGGCTATCTCTCGATACAGCCATAAACATTGCCATAGAGCACTCCTTGAGCGGTCTAGAGCCCCTAGGAGGACTCCCCGGGACAGTTGCCGGAGCTGTATTTGGCAATGCGGGTGCTAATGGACGATATATCGGTGATCTCATTGAGTGGGTTGAATATATTGACGCTGAGGGAAATTTACAACGGCACCATACGGTGGATGGTGGATTTGCTTATAAACACTCTCCGTTTAGTGGAACAGATGCCGTTATTTATGAAGTTGCATTCCGCCTTATCCCTAACAAGGACTCTTCCAAAGCTCGCCTCATTAAAGAAAAAAGCAGAACCGAACGCTTAGAAAAAGGGCAGTTCGATCTCCCCTCTGCCGGCTGTGTATTTAAAAACCCAAAGGACATTTCAGCGGGAAACCTTATTGAGAAAGCAGGGTTAAAAGGGATGAGTCATAACGGAGCAGCAATCAGTAAAAACCATGCAAATTTCATCGTGAACAGTTCAAGACGGGCTACATCACAGGATATATTTGAACTCAGTACTACTGTCCAAAAAGAGATACAAGAGAAATTTGGGATCACTCTCGAACGAGAGATCACGTTGTTGGGAAGATGGAATAAGTAATCGAAATTGCCCCACTAGAATGCCACTCTAATTTAAATTGAGAATTCTTGAATCTGTGTAGCCAACTCCCACCTAATTTGACAACCTGCATCGCATGTTCTAGCTCTATAAGGATCGTATCACCATTATTTAGACTTCTTTCAAGGATGAACTCACTTTGCAAAACAGTATTTCGTCCTACCGTAACTGTTGAGTCATAACTAAAGGTAACATCTCCAATTTTTCCGGCTACACCAAGACTGAAGATAATACTCTCTCCGATTGACCCGGACCGATTCCAGCGTTTCTCATAGTGGACCTTACTCGATACTGTATAGGCATAGAGAGGCATCGAGATAGATGCTCGCATCTGTTGTCGACGCCGCTGGTACATTGTGGCATAAGCGGTGGGACGCCA
Source organism: uncultured Spirochaetaceae bacterium (assembly GCA_964524755.1). Lineage (GTDB taxonomy): Bacteria > Spirochaetota > Spirochaetia > Sphaerochaetales > Sphaerochaetaceae > JAQVOO01. The sequence goes on along the minus strand of CAZGDR010000004.1, from coordinate 10,488 downwards.
GTGTTTATCACGTACCAAGCATGCCAGCTTATAATCATTTTTCTGGTAGGAAATGTTTATCTCGGAGAGTTGCAGAGGTGAATCAAGTGTAGTAAAAGCCTTCGCCCCCACGGCCCCGACCTCTTGGTGAATTCCTATACGTTGTAAGGAACCGATAAAACCACCCATACTCACTTTCAAATTAATACTATGCGTTATCCCCATTCCATGGGCCTTATCATACGAACATCGTAGTAACAGAGCAGATTGTAGCCCAATAGAAGAGCCCAAGATTAAGTGAGAATCATGCAAGCTGAGATACCCTACCCCTCCAGACGCTATAGGCAAGGCGTGGTACAACATAGTCCACCGATCCTCCAAATCCTCCTTCGATTCAGTCACTAAGATGCCCCCTCTCAATAGCGTCGATTTAGATTGCCATTCAAATATGGCAGCAAGTCCTCCAAAGGAGGAACTCTCTGTCAGAGGAGACCAAATACAGAGGTGCCCATATCCATAAGGAGAAAGTTTACGGCTATAAGCCAATGAACCACTGGAACCTGTTTTAAGGGCTAAAGGTATGCTTTTGAGAGGACCTACTTGCGTCTTATGTAGCGGCACAAGAGAAAAAGCAGTCTTAAAAAAAGGGGCAACTCTGGAATCTTTTGAAAAGTCACCAAAGACGATATCAAAAGGGAAAGTAAGCTGTAAGGTCACTTTAGGGAAAAATTCACTTATTCCATTATCATAAAATTCACACGTAGGTGAAAAATCTCCTTTCAATTTCACCCCATTATTCCCAGAGATAGCTAACGTCTGCTGATAGACTATTTTCTGACTGGACTCAGACACCGCCATAGAGAGTTGCGGGGAGGCTGAGATTATATACATGGCTCCAATTTGTAATAGAATACCGACACAAAAATGAATCACCCCTCTCTTCATGTAAAAATAACGTTAAGATAAAGGGATTTGCATCGATTCCATTGATTTTTTCAGATCAACATGTCAGAATGTTTGACGGCTGTTTTTCAGTACATTTTGATTTTTCGCTAGATATTAGCAGGAGGCTTTTTCATGGTAATTCTCACTCTCAATTGCGGTAGTTCATCCGCAAAGTACCAAGTTTATGATTGGGAAAATAAGGCAGTTTTGGCTGTAGGTGTAGTTGAACGCATAGGTTTGGAATACTCTACAATAGAGCATAAGACCACAGCAAACGGTGAATTTACTGAAAAAGTATCTTGCCCTACTCACAAAGAGGCGATTGAGCTTATCATAAAAATGTTACTTGATCCTTTACATGGGGTTATCTCTGATGTGAGAGAAATTAGTGCCGTCGGACACCGCGTCTTACATGGTGGAGAACTGTTTAAACAATCAGCATTGGTCGATGATGAAGTTGTGGCCCGTTTGAAAGAACTCATTCCACTTGGTCCACTCCATATGCCAGCTAATATTATGGGTATAGAAGCTGCTCGTAAAGTGATGGGAGATGTCCCCCACGCCATCGTCATGGACACCGCCTGGCATCAAACGATGCCTGCCTCAGCCTTTATGTATGCGGTCCCACAAGAATGGTACAAGAATTATAACGTTCGTCGTTATGGTTTTCACGGTACCAGTTACGTCTACACTGCTAAACGAGCAGCTGTATTATTAGGCAAGGACCCCAAAGAGACTAATCTCATTATTTGTCATATTGGTAATGGAGCTTCTATCTCTGCCGTCAGAAACGGTGTTGGAGTCGACACAAGTATGGGACTCACCCCTCTCGAGGGTTTAGTCATGGGCTCTCGTTCAGGAGATCTCGATCCGGCAATCCTTCCCTTTATTATGAACCGTACAGGGATGAGTGCAACAGAGATGGATACTGTCTTAAATCACAAGAGTGGTTTAATCGGTATTTGTGGCATGTCTGATCGCCGTGACGTCCGTTCTGAAGCAGCAGCTGGAAATGAAAAAGCAAAATTGGCTATTGCTGTAGAGTGTCATCGATTAAAGAAATACATAGGTGCTTATGCAGCACTGCTCGGAAGGGTTGATGCCCTTGTATACACAGCCGGTGTTGGAGAGATGGCTCCTCATATCCGTGAAGGAGCAACTACAGACCTTGCTAACATCGGTATTAAACTTGATCTTGAAAAGAATAAAATCGCACAGTGTCGTAACGCGGAGTTAGAAATTAGTACAGACGATTCTCCAACTAAGATTTTTGTAATTCCTACCGATGAAGAATTGGTTATGACTGAAGACGCTTACGCTCTGATGAATGGGACGTATGACACACACATCAACTTTACCTATTCGTTCCAGAGTAAAGATTATGTAAATAAGGCGAGGGCATCGGGGTTGGTACAGGATTTAGAACGAAAGCCTGAACTCAAACATATTTTAGCTCTTCCCCGCTGACTGACAGAATTTCAATAGATACATGGGAATCATACGATTTCCATGTATTATATTAAACTTTCTTCTTCTTCGGCTTTCTCAACATTCTCAATAAATTGTTTTAACAGTACAACAGTACCTTCAATTCCCAGCTTAGCTGAGTTGACGGTTAGGTCATAACATTCGGCGTTGCCCCAAGTCCCTGCAGCATAGTAATCGTGATACTTCTTACGCTCTTTATCATATTTAGAAATACGTGAAAGCGCCTCTTTAATCTCAATCTTCTCATATGCGGCAATTCTTCTAGCGCGCACCTGTTCTGGTGCATGGATAAATACTGAGATATGGTGAGGATGTTCTTTAAGAATATAATCAGAACAACGACCGACAAATACACAGGGTCCTTTCTCCGACAGTTGCTTGATTATTTCATACTGAGTAAGGAATAGCGTATCACTAAGAGGCATGTTATAAATTGCTGTTGTGGGGTGCCCAAGTGTTGGAATGCTGGAGGGAATAGTATAAAGAAATCTACTAGCAGCCTTCTCATCAAGATTTTCAAGTACTTGTTTACTCATCCCACTCTTTTCAGCTGCCATAGTGATGAGCGCGCTGTCGTAAAAAGGGATTTCACAAGCCTGCGCAAGACCACGACCAATCTCACGCCCACCACTTCCAAATTGTCTACTAATTGAAATGACTGTGTGCATACTCATAAAATTCTCCTTGCGCCTGTATTGTAACTTGAATATGCTAAGAGGGAAAGGAAAATTTGCCTCTATTAGTCGTCGTGCAAGTTGGCTGTAGGAAATTTAGGCTCGCTTGTAGTATGCAGACCTAGTTTACGCAATCCATTTGAATCACCTACAGATGGTAAATGGGTAAGATGTACTTCACAGTTCTGCAATAAGGGTAACTTCTCTAAGGCAATCTGCGCTGAGGGGTTTATAGGAGCTGACATAGCTAAACAAATCAGAGTCTCATCAAGATCCAGACTAACTCTCCGCCTACTCAAGACGTCCCTTTTTAAGAGTCGGATTGATTCAATCGTCTGCTTGGGAATTAAATCAATCGCTTTGGGGATACCTGCCAGAGCTTTAACTGCATTCAATACTAAAGCAGAAGAAGCATGTAGAATCTCTGAGTTGGACCCGGTCACAATCGTGCCATCCTGTAGTTCTATTGCGGCAGCACAAACAATACCATCCCGTCCCTTCCCTTTAGTAACCGCTTTTTTCAAAGCCTCTTGAGCGGCGGGGACTGTCGTACGCATAGAGGTATCTAGGTTTAAAGATTCCATCATGAGCTTTATACGTTCAATAGCTTCAGCGGTCCCAATACCTCGAGCATAGTCGCATGCCGCGGCATAATAACGCCGAATGACCTCCTGACAAGCAGCCTGTCGGACTACTTTATCGTCGATAATACCAAATCCACATCGATTAACCCCCATATCAGTAGGAGATTTATAAAAGGATGGGCGACCTGTTATTCTTTCAACAATCCGTCTTAGAACTGGGAACGCCTCCATGTCACGAAAGTAACTCACTGCTTGCTCACCATAGGCCGAGAGGTGAAAATGGTCGATCTGGTTCACATCACCGATATCGGCTGTGGCAGCCTCATAGGCAATATTTACGGGGTGACCGATAGGTAGATTCCAAATAGGGAAGGTTTCAAATTTTGCATAACCACTTTTAATACCGCGACGGTAGTCATGATATAGTTGAGACAGACACGTCGCCAACTTACCACTCCCTGGGCCAGGTGCTGTTACGAGCACCACTGGCTGGGTTGTCTCGATATAGGGGTTAGCGCCATAGCCTTCATCACTCACAATAACGTTGATATCAGAAGGATACCCATCGGTAGCTTTATGGGTATATACTTTAATTCCTCGACGGGTGAGACGATTCATAAACTGTACCGCCGAAGGTTGCCCATTGAATCTAGTAATGACGACACGTGCTACCGCTAATCCCCATGCAGAGAAGTCATCAATCATTTTAAAAACATCGGTATCATAGGTAATTCCGAAATCGCTTCTTATTTTACGTCGTTCAATATCATCGGCATAGATGCAGACGATAACGTCAATCTTGTCTTTTAAGTTTTGGAAAACACGCATTTTCACATTGGGGTCAAAACCAGGCAGTACTCGTGAAGCATGATAATCAAATAGTAATTTGCCTCCACATTCTAGATAGAGCTTCCCATCACACTCCTCCATTCGCTGCAAAATGGCCTGAGTCTGTTCACGTAGGTACTTCTCATTGTCAAACCCCGTCCGCATCATGTATCTCTCCCTCTTCGACTATGATCACATAATTATTTATTTTCAAAAAGTATCGTCTCGGCTAACTCATCGCTCAATTGGACTCCTGAAAGCTTCGAGACTATAGCCAAAGCAAATTCAACTGCACATCCTGCTGCTCGAGCAGTAATCAGGTTACCATCTGTGCACACCCGCTCAGTCCCAAATTCAAAATCGGGCATGTTTGATTCAGCTCCAGGGAAACAGACCGCTTTACGCCCATCTAACATGCCAGCCGGTCCTAAGACAACCGCAGGAGCTGCACAAATTGCAGCTAACAGTGCTCCTGAATTGGCAATCAACAACATTTTCTCATTCACGGCCCATGAAGCAGCTAGGTTTTGTGAGCCAAGCCCACCACCCGGCAAAATCATGGCCTGATAGTCAATTCCGGCATCTTCAATGAGGATATCTGCACGTACTGTTATAGTATGGGCTCCTGTTATTTCAAGCCCACCAACCCCTGCTATCACTACTTCATAACCAGCGCGACGGAGGATATCAATCGGGGTAATAGCTTCAATCTCTTCAAATCCTTGGGCAAGTGCCACTAATACTCTAATATTTGAATTTTTCATGCTTTACTCTCCTAATTCTTGCTTTCCTTTTCGTAGCGTCGCACAAGCACGACGCAAAATTTCGACGGTTTCATCCCAGCCAATACATCCATCGGTAACAGAAACCCCGTACGTTAATTCTGCAGGATTTTTAGGAATCACCTGACATCCTGGCTGTAAATTACTTTCCAACATAAATCCACGAATCTCTTTTCTTCCCCACACAACCTGATCAACCACCGCCCGTAACACTCTTTTTTGACGACTTGGCTTTTTACGCGAGTTGGCATGACTACAATCTATCACAATAGCTGGGTCTAAATTGAGGTTTCCCATTAAACTAGCTGCTACTTCAATCTCTTCTTCGTAGTAATTGGGAGCATGATCACCCCCTCGTAAAATGAGATGGCCGCAATCGTTCCCTGTTGTCCGGTAAATAGCTAAATTCCCCTGTTTATCGACACCAATAAAAGCTGCACTTCCGCGTGCACTTTTAATAGCATTTACTGCCGTATTACATTCACCTCCGGTGCTATTTTTAAATCCGACGGCTACCGACATGCCACTCGCAAGGGTACGGTGAGTCTGACTTTCTGTAGTGCGGGCTCCAATAGAACACCAACTCAGCATTTCATCAATGTATTGAGGAACAATTGGATCCAACATCTCACACCCCACAGGGATGCCCAAGGAGGTGATATCAATGAGTAGTTTACGAGCTGTCGCAATCCCCTGCTGTATATCATAAGTCCCATCTAATCTCGGATCGAGGATAAGCCCTTTCCATCCGCCGATGGTTCTCGGTTTTTCAAAATAGGTGCGCATAACAATGTACATCTCATCTGCAACTTCTTCAGCTAAGACCTTTAACCGTTTTGCGTAATCAAGTGCTGCCACTGGATCGTGGATTGAACAAGGACCTACTATCGCTAGCAGTCTTTTATCTTTGCCTTGAATAATATCATTAACGCGTGCTCGCGATTCCAAGATACTGTTTGTCAGTTCATCCGAAACCGGATATTTAGCCGCCAAGGCGGTGGGACTAACGAGAGGTTCAGTGCTTTCAATTCTAATATCAATGTTTTTCTGCATGGCGAATCAAGGGCCTCCTTTCCCCATTTTATACGCAGCGGCATGTTCTTACAATGTAAACCAGCTAGTTATTTCTCTTGTTTCTCATCTTCTTCATCCGATTTCTGATGAGAGAAGGATTGTTTAATCGAATAAAGGTAGCGTTTGATTTTCATCGTTGGAGTTCTTTGAAAAGGTTCATCTTGGAGGGATACATCTCTAATCCGACTAGAGACACTCAACTCCTGATTCACTTCTTCACGTAAATTACTTAGATAGGTAATTGCGCTCTCTTTCGCATCATGAACTGACACCTTTAAATTTTCTGCCATGAGCTCAAAATCCAATTTGATCATGGCCGCTAAGCCACCTTCATCCTCTAGGACTAAAGACTCCTGTACATAGGGCAGATTATTAATAACAGTTTCAATCAACTCAGGATAGATATTTTCCCCTCCAGGTCCTAGAATCATCGTTTTACTGCGCCCTTTGATGGAAAGACGACGGCGTTCAATTATGCCTAAATCACCGGTCTTGAACCAACCATCTTCAGTAAATGATTCTTTGGTTAAAGCTTCATTCTTATAATAACCCAGCATGATATTAGGCCCTTTTGCCACAATTTCACCCACATGCGTGACAGGGTCAGCATTATCAATACGTAAAGAAACACCTTTAACGACATATCCCACAGTACCCGGTTTCGTCTGTTTGGGACCTGATCCAGCTAACATGGGTGAGGTTTCAGTCAAACCATAGCCAATGGCATAGGGGAATTTTGCCTCTTTCAGGAATTTTTCAGTATCTCTATCAAGAGCAGCTCCTCCTACTCCAAAGAATTTTAGACGTCCTCCAAAAGTAAGCTTCAGCTTACGCCCAACCATGCGGTTGATCAATATTCTAAAAAATGGCTTTTTATATAATTCTGATAGACGAGGATTGTTAGCAATTTGAGGAACTACTGAACTACGATAAATTTTCTCTATCAATAGAGGAACAGAGAGCATCACATGTGGTCGAACCCGTTTCATTGCTGGTAACAAAATGCTTGCTGCCGGAGCTCTCCCTAGAAAATGAATTTCAGCTCCGGTAATTAAGGGTAACAAAAACCCAAGGGTAAATTCATACGAGTGAGATAATGGAAGAATTGACAAAAACCTCATTCCAGTTTTTATTTTAAAGAATTGTTTCACCAAACTCGACGCATTATTCGTTAAGTTCCGGTTTGTTAACATGACTCCTTTGGACGCACCAGTAGTGCCACTGGTATAGATGATTGAAACAAGATCATCCTCTCCTAATGTTCTTTCTTGAATACCTTTAGAGTTAATTTTAGTTTTTGTAATATCACGTCCAGGTGCATTTCTAAAATCTTCGATGGTTGTCAAACTCGTCGCAATAGTGTCAGGAATGAAAAAGAGATCCTCCATTCGGATGAGCATATTTGAACTAACGTGACTAAATTCAGCCACTTTTTCAAATACTCGTGCAGAAACTATTGCCGTTTTTGCACCACTGTGTTCCAAGATAGTACTCACCTCACGTAAGGAGAAATCAGGGAGTATTGGCACTGCTATACAACCGGCCGAAACAACAGCTAAATATGCCACCGTCCACATGGGTTGGCTCTCACCAAAAATTGCAATCTTCTCCCCTGCTTTGATCTCATTCTCAATTAAAAATGAGGCCATTGCATCTGCTTTACGCTTTAATTCATTAAAGGTAAGTGTACTTTCCTCATCACCAATGAGGGTCATGGCAACTCTTCGGCCATGTCGTTTAACCGTTCGCTCTAAGGCATAGCGGATGGTAAAAGTATCTAATTCATGTCTCATGGTTAATTATCTCCTAAATCGAGTGACCCACAATACTGTTGGCCATTATGACAGATAGTTCGTGTCCCATTCCACACGAGATTAGAACCACAATTATCTTCTAATAAATCGGGATGGTTATTAGTTTTTGATAAATGACAAAAGTATACTTGTTTTGGATTTGGTAGCGTACACGAGTTCAGAAAATGGATGGCATCGAGATTGGATAAATGCCCATGCGATCCTGCAATTCTCTTTTTGAGCCAATAGGGATAGGGACCATTGTTGAGCATTGGATCGTCATAATTAGCCTCTAAAAATAGAACATCAGCCTCTTGCGCATAGGCCTGCATCTGTTCATCGAGAATTCCCGTATCGGTTAAAACACTAAACACTCGTTGGGCAACCTCTACTGAATAACCGACAGAATGTGGACTATCGTGCTGCGTTGGATAAGCAGTCACCCTAAAATCGCCGAGGTCAAAACTGTTATGACACTCAAAAGGACGTAACAAGTTGGCGGGAATATTTAATTTAGTCAGCTCGTTCACCTGATCCTGTATCAAGTTTGCATTAACATATACCGGCTTGCCTGTTTGTCGCGCAAAAACTCCTGCACCACGTGCATGATCAGGATGTAGGTGCGTTATACACAATCCATGAATATCATCGAAATTGAGGTTGGCTAGCGCAACACGCTTGCGCAATTCGCGTAAGGAGAATCCAGCATCAATAAGAACAGCACCACCAGTGTAACCAATTATATAACTATTGCCAGATGAGCCGCTACCCAATACTGAAAAGTGGATCATGTAGACTCCTGAAATGTTTGCAAAAACTTGACATCGTTACCGATTGCAACCTTTTGCTGATTACGTAATAAAGGCGTTTTGAGAAGTTGAGGACGGAGTCGAAGCTCTTCCTCTGGATCATAAGCACGCCAAGCATAACCTTCCTTCTTATAATAAGCAGAATTTTCATCTATCAAGCTCTTTGGTTCAACAACTTGAAAAATATTGTTCCACTCTCCATCAGAGAGGCGGCGTGCTACTAAATCGACAAAATGAAACGCAATCGAGTGTTCTTTACAAAACCTGATTGCTTTACGAGTTTCTGGACATTTTTTTGTACCGATAACCTGTAACACCACTACCCCCATACACTTCCTACTATAACGAGTTCCCCACCTAGCGTCCAGTTAGTCCATTAGTCTTTATTGACGCATTTGGCGATACTGTATAGTAAAATGCAAACAATAAAACATGGCTAACTACTAACCGAATCAGTCTTTGTGACCTTTTTAGTGAGTAACACGTAAAAATAGCAAACAAACTGCATGCTGTAAAGAGTGTATCCTGAGAATCTCTTGTGATTCTAAGCAAGAAAGCTGCTCCATTCTATGCAAAATCAACTAAAGTAAAAGAAGACCGTGATCTCGTGCCGTGTAAACAAGGTTGTTACGAGAAATTGAGACTCAGTCATAGAATTATACGGCACCACCTCCGGTTGACAAAAACAAGGCAACAACTAATAATATGCGCTCATACAAGGAGTCATCCAATGAACAACAGAATTTCCCTATTATTACAAAAAGCCCCAAGCCAAGAGACCGTTATCGCTGAAGGCTGGGTACGCACTAAACGTGAAAGTAAAACCGTATGCTTCCTTGAAATCAACGATGGTTCATGTTTAAAGGGATTACAAGCTGTGATTGACTTAGAAACATTTACCGACAAAGACATCCTTTCCAGCATAACTACTGGTGCCGCCGTCTCATGTACGGGTAGACTCACCGCCTCACCTGGCGGAAATCAAGATGTAGAGTTAGCTGTCGATTCCATTGTTTTGCATGGAGCAGCACCAGTGGAGACCTATCCGCTACAAAAGAAACGACATACTCTCGAATATTTACGCGAGATTGCCCACCTGCGCCCTCGCACTAATACTATCGGTGCGGTGACTCGGGTTAGGCATGAGGTCTCGTATGCTATTCACTCCTATTTCCATAAAAAAGGGTTCTTCTATGTGCATACTCCAACCATCAGCACGAGTGATGCAGAGGGGGCGGGTGAACAATTCCTCGTGACAACTCTCGATTTAAAAAATGTCCCTTTTACCCCTAGTGGGGATGTGGATTATAGTCAGGATTTCTTTGGTCAGAAAGCTGCATTAACAGTAAGTGGACAACTACAGGGAGAGGCGTATGCCCTAGCTCTTAAAAACATCTATACCTTTGGTCCTACATTTCGGGCAGAGAACTCTCACACCAAACGTCACTTAAGTGAGTTCTGGATGATTGAACCTGAAATGGCTTTTTGTACCCTTGAAGGGAACATGGCCCTTGCTGAAGAATTCCTGAAAT
>CAZGDR010000003.1:27417-52265 GCA_964524755.1 uncultured Spirochaetaceae bacterium | reverse complement strand
GAGTGCTTTACGATATTACCAGTAAACCGCCTGGGACGATTGAGTGGGAGTAAGAGTCGCACCTTTAAGGTTCTGAGGTTTGTAGCGTAACTGTCTCGCAGTAAGAAATATACAAGAGCCCTCCTAGAGAGAATCTAGAGGGCTCTAAGATTTTAGGTTCAAGTTCTTAGGAGAAGATGTTGGCGCTCTTTCCCCAGTCATAATCAATCTCTTTCAAAGCTTCCCAAGTCGGCATAGGGTAGAAAAGAATGCTTTTCCCTTTAGCAATATAAAAACCTGTATCTACGATCTGATAGGTGAATTTAGAATCAAAGGAGCGGTCAATAGTTTTTGTAATTTTGTCCTTTTGATTCCTCACCAGATCAATACAATCAAGCAGGTGATCGGAATCTCGGTCGAACATGGTTCCAATATTGCCGGTCTTTCTTTTCTCATCGAAATTGATGTGCTTAACATCACTAAAAATAATGGCAGGAACCGTTATCTTTTTCTCTGTATCATTGATGATGTAATCAGCTAGAGCCTTTGGGTCTAAAGAGCTGGCAATGAAGGGAGACACAGGACAAAGCTCTTTGTATAGCCCATAGCCTTCCCAATTGCTTGGCTTTTGATAAGGTTCTTGGGAAAGCGGGAGGGTACTACCATCCTTCGTGACCAGATATATCTTTTTGTATTGTTCAAGGGGGATGTGTTCTATTACCCGGTAAATCGAGAGGTAGAGGGAGTGTTTTAATCTCCCGTCCGAGTGAGGAACACATTTTTTCTTTGCGTATTCCCAATCGAAAAAATCTCCAAAACCAGCCTCGACTTCGGCAAACATCAATAATTCTGCAGAACCTTTTTTAGACCCTCTTGCCATGTATGAACCAAAACTCTTTGGATCAAGTTGTGAAGCTATCATAGCTTCAACAGGAAAAAACACCACATAGTAATAGATCATCTGAACGCTCCTCTATTTATTTCACTAAAAGTGAAAATAAGTTATATTTGCTGAAGATTGAAACAGCAATTAAGGAAACAATGGCCATAATTTTAATCAGTATATCTAAGGAAGGGCCAACGGTATCTTTAAGTGGATCACCCACCGTATCACCGACAACGGCCGCATTGTGAGCATTAGAACCTTTTCCGCCGTAGTGACCATCTTCCACATATTTCTTGGCATTGTCCCATGCACCCCCTGCGTTAGCAGTGTAGAGGGCAAGCATGACAGCAGAAAGCGTCGTCCCCATGAGAAGGCCACCCACAAATTCAGCTCCAAAGAGGAACCCTGCTATCAGGGGTGTTGCAACTGAAATAAGAGCTGGAACTCTCATTTCAGACAGCGCCCCCGCGCTACTGATACTGATACAGGTGTTGTAATCAGGGAGTGAAGTTCCTAGGATAATGCCTGGATCTGCCTTGAACTGGCGTCTAACCTCTTGTACCATTTTGCGGGCAGCATTTGCCACTGCTTCGATTAATAGTCCACTAAATAAATAGGGGAGAGCTGCCCCAATCAAGGCTCCTACAAGGGTAAGAGGATTGATCATGTTCAAAATCATATCTGCGCCTTGAACCACATTTTCGCCAGCTTGTGCATAGAGGTAGGAGGAGAACAGGGAGAGGGCGGCAAGGGTAGCTGAACCAATAGCAAATCCCTTTCCTATGGCGGCAGTAGTGTTTCCTACTGCATCAAGCTTGTCGGTGATGCCACGCACATCGGGATGCAGTTTAGCCATTTCGCTTATTCCCCCAGCATTATCGGCAATCGGTCCAAACGTATCCACGGAGACCGTGACCGTCACAAAGCTGAGCATACCGATAGCGGCCATAGCTACGCCATAGAGACCCGCGGTTACATTTGCAGCGATAATGACAGCTCCAAGAATAAGAACTGGGGTAATAACAGAGACCATACCAACACTCATCCCTTCGGTAATGATAAGCGCTGCTCCTTCTTGGGAGCTTGCAGCTAATTTTTGGGTTGGCTTGTAATCATAGCTAGTGTAGTATTCAGCGACACGGCCAATGGCAATACCACTTAATATGCCTAATACTGCACATACCCATGGTGATAAGGCCCCTAGGGCAAAATTAAAGGAGCTGAGATCCTCAGAATAAAACATAAAGTATGAGATGAATCCAGATGAGATAATAGTCAAACCTGCGCCCATGAAGGTCGCAGCATTGAGCTCTCTGTGTGGATTGGAGGATACTTTTTTCACCAACAGAAAGAGAATTCCTATCATTGAGGAGAGAATGCCAGCTGCCGCGATGAGTAGGGGTACATAGATGAGCTTTGAAACTAATGACACAGGAATATTCCCATTGGAAAAATAGAGATATGCTGCCAAAATCATTGCAGAAACAAGGGCTCCCACATAACTTTCTAATAAGTCTGATCCAAGACCCGCGACATCTCCAACGTTATCTCCTACATTATCAGCAATGGTGGCTGGGTTGCGGGGGTCATCTTCAGGAATCCCAGCTTCTGTCTTGCCTACCAAGTCAGCTCCCATATCAGCAGCCTTTGTATAGATCCCTCCTCCTACACGGTTAAACATTGCTATAATGGAACATCCTAAAGCATATGCACTAACGGTCATGGTGAAGGGGATGTCTGAGATACCTAGCCAGTTAGTATGGAAGGTGAGGTTTTCAGGAGAGACTTGTTTGAACCAAACGCCAAATACTACATAAACAATAGCTAAGCCAAGTAGTGCAAAGCCTCCAACACAGAGGCCCATTACAGAACCTCCTCGGAAAGCAACACGGAGAGCTTGGCCTAGGTTTTTAGTTAGGCGCGCTTCATTAGAGACCCGTACATTACTGATCGTTGCTATGTTCATGCCAATCCATCCGGCAAGTGCACTCATAGTGACACCAAGGATAAAGGCAAATGCACTTGATATAGAGACAACTACTCCCAGCAAAACGGCAATGATGGCCACAACTTTTACAATGATTGAATACTCAAGCACTAAAAAGGCTGTTGCCCCTTCTGCTATTGCCGATGCAATTTGTTTCATCTCATCTGTACCAGCATCCTTCTTTTTAACACCGTAGAAGTTGATGATGGCAAACACTAAAGCCCCAATAGAAACAATAATAACAAAACCTATCATAATTTGTCCTCATATTTTATTATGCCAATAGTTTATCTCACAATGTTAAGTTAACCAATAGGTTTTTAATGACTATTTTAGTGAATTAGAATTTAGTTACAACTATCTAGTATCCTAGCATTATTCAAGATGGAGTGCAAAATAACTCGGCAAAAGTTCCAAAGTCTTGAAACCTTACACTCCAACTAAAGAGTTTATTTAAAGCTTCAATAATCCTGATTAACTATTAGACTTACTGCAGATACTGCAACCACAGTCAACTATTAGAGTTCCTGTAGGGTATCAAAGAGATCTTTATTCTTTTGGGTGATGAAGAGTACGAATCCCCAAAGGAGTACTTGAACAGCTACGGCAATCTCATAAGAACTCGTAACCAACATTCCTGCTACCATAGGAAGGGTATTTGCTATGGCATGAATGAACATATTAAAAAGGATGTTTTTTGTTTTTATATAATAGTAGGTGTGTACAGTTGCCATGGCAATTGTGCCTGCTATGAAGCCAATAAAGGAGGCAATGATTTGAAAAACTGACAGGCCTTGGATATAAAATACGTATAAAATTATGGGGGTATGCCATACAGCCCAAATTAGGCCTATGGACAAACTTGCTTTCCAAGGAGTCTTTTCTTCAAGCAGGGAAGGGAGTAGATAGCCTCTCCAACCTAGTTCTTCTGTAGCCGCGGTAATAAACTGATAAGCGAAAAACAACAAGAAGAATCCTAGTAATGACCATGTAGGAGGTGCGTTAAAACCTTTTGTGATGAGCAACGGGAGGGTTGGGATCATGGTTATCACTAAAAATAGACCAATAATCTGCAGAACATATTTGAGTGGAGTCTTACACTTGAACGCATTGATAAAATATTTTCTGGTTGTTGGGATGCATATAGTGATCAAGGCAGTCGCGAGAAGAGGACCATAGCCCGCCAATGTGCTCAATAGTGTGATTGTGTAGAGATCTCTATTGATTGTTTTGTGTAAGAGACCCTGCAATAAATCCGGACTTTCCAGAAGTGTGACCTTTCCTGTAAGTGAGAGAAAAATACTAATGCCCCATAACAAAAAAGACCATATATATGTAAATCCAATAAATACAACTCGTGATTGGTGTTTCTTGTGCATCTCGTTCCCTATAATAATCCTTGCGAATGTGATTAATTTTCTTTTTCTATAGTAAAGTTATCTGGGTTAAAAGCATCACTACCCAGCCAGAGATCAATTTGCAGGCCACTATCAGTATTTCTAACCGTAGCACTTTTGATTTGCCAGCCAATCAATTTGAGCCTTGCTCCCCAAGAGGCATCATATCCCGCCATCATACCATAGTAACCGGCTAATTCTGGCCGGGTATGTTTGGGGTTTAGTGAAGCTCGAATGCTTTGAAGTTCTTGTTCGCTACGTTTGCGGTCGTCAAAGAAACTTAAATGGGCCCCGTCATCTTCCTGATGGAGCGAGACTACGAGTCGAAGCGGATTGCCTTCTAAGAGGAAGTTAGTGACCTCTCCAATCAAACGGTTGAGAAAATCTTTGCGTTTCACAGTTTAAAATCCTCCTTTGAGCGATTTGTTTGGAACCAATGTAAGATGGTGATTATAAATGTGGCTGTCAGTCCTCCAGCAAAACCGTTGTTATATAGGTCTAGTCCGCCATGCCAAGCAGCTGTTGATTCTACCATAATAAAGTGGATAAGACCCGCTATTATGCCAGCCAGGATACCAAATTGTCCCGCTATGGGGGCAAGTGTGGTAGCAAAGAGGGCTGCTAGGATTGGACCTGGATCAGTAAATTCTTTTCTAAACAACAAGATGCCAAGGCATACTCCAAGCACTATGGGCCAACAGTTTTTAAGAGATTTTCCAAAAGCTCCAAACCCAATCACCGTAAAGATTCCCCCTATGACGGGCCCATTGAAAGGGGCTCCAGTGATGAGGACAAAAAGAAATGAAGCGAAAGCTAAAAGCCCCATATTAAGCCAGGGGGCGCCTGAGTTAACCGCATCAAAATAGTCGGTGGGTAGCCTTCCTGATAGGTGTTGTAATTCTCTTGTATCTAGAAACAGTATTTTGAAAGAGTCGTTTGAGGAGATTAAGCCCACACTGCAAAGTAGCATAGCAACGGCAGGGATGAGTGCCGTTAAAACTGGATGACCCTGTTCATTCCATTGGATTGAGATGGGTTGCATTTGCTTCATAACACGGAGAGTTGAAGAGACAAATAATCCAATAAAACCACAACTAAAGCCAATGTTGTAGAGGTTGTATCCATGGTGTTGTTGTAGCATAGTGCCGGCAATAGCCGGTAAGATAATGCCTGTTGCCAAACCGGCTATACATGCAATAGGAATGGAGAGACTTAAGGGGAGTGCTGTTTCAAACATCAGGTAAGTCACCATGGGCCCTAGTGCCGTTCCAAATAGAGCAATTAAGCTATAGGAGCCAAGAGTTTGCCGAGCAATGCGGGCTGCAACCCAAACTCCAGCCATAATAGGAAGACCATTTAAGGGTGTTTTGCCAAAAAAACCAAAACCGAGAAGGGTGAATATGGCTGCAATGGTTGGTCCTGCTAGAGAAACCGAAGAGAAGAAGACTAAGCATAGTCCAATTAAGGCTACTAGAGAGGCATTAAGGAGGGCTCCTCCAATACCAATAACGGTAAAATCCTGGATAAGACGAGAAGAAGATCTTTGTATGGTAATGAAATCAGCTATACTTTTTTTAACTCCATCCACGAAAAAGCTAGCTATGAGGATAGCTAGTA
Source organism: uncultured Spirochaetaceae bacterium (assembly GCA_964524755.1). Taxonomy (GTDB): domain Bacteria; phylum Spirochaetota; class Spirochaetia; order Sphaerochaetales; family Sphaerochaetaceae; genus JAQVOO01. Next base: position 46,399 of record CAZGDR010000003.1, on the reverse strand, counting down.
ATATGCAAAGTAGTGCGATATAACGGATACGTTCATTCTTTTCGATCATACAGCGTCTCCTTTGTGGCTGTATGGTACTGGGTTTTATTTGTGATAGCAATAAAAACTGTTAATAGGTTTTAAAACGCAATTAGTTCTGAGTAATCTAGAATTGAAGAAGAAATGCAAGAATATCCTATTTTCTTAGCCATGCTTTCTGAACCTCTCTTGTAGGAATGCTACTGTAGCGGTTAGCTTGCTTTTTAAAAGTTTGAATCGATGACAATCACATTCTGTTGGGGAGAGCGAACCTGTAGTGATGTATCGAATACAACCCTAGCTGTTATTATAGAGACCAATAGTAACACTACGATACATAGGCCCCCACCCATGAGGAGCATATTACTCTTTTTTGTATATCTTTTTGGTTTCATGATTCAATGGTCTCCTTAATAAATTTTTCATATTGGCGTTGAAGGTCTTGTAGAGTGAGCCCTAGCTGTTGCATGGAATTAAACAGGTTTGGTAATTCATTCTCTAGGAATGCTTTTTGTTTCCGTTTCAAAACCTTTTCGCGGGCATCTAGAGCTGTAAAGTAACCTATACCGCGCTGATTTTCTACTATTTCATCCTCTTGTAGTAGCGTATATGCTCGAGTGACAGTATTAGGATTCACTTCGAGTTGCATTGCCATATCCCGGATAGAAGGAATCCTAGCTCCATTGTTCCATTCTTCATCTAGAATGCAATCGTACATATAGTTGGCGATTTGTAAATAAATGGCAGTGTGTTTATTGAATTGCATCGGTGGCCTGTACCTCCTTCACACGAAGATAGGCGGTAAACCAGCAGAAGAGAGGGAGTGCAACCCAATATAGGAGCCCCATTACCCAACGCACGATAGTAAATTGAGAATTCAGAAAATTGCTTGGAAAGGATAAACGAATACCAAGCATACTGGTGAAATAAGGGGCAAAAACTATACGCACGAAAAAAGCTGTGATAATGCTGAGAGCGATACCAATCAGAGATAACGATAACACCGTTTTAATAAAATGAGCCTTTCTGAAATACGTTGCTCCAAGGAGAAAGATAGATTGATTTACGATGTAATGCATCAACAGCTTGTTGGTCCCAAAGGCAAAAGGATTGAACAGATACACAGGGTCTTTAAAGAGAATAAGCGCAAGCAATTCTATAATAATAGAGGAGAAGAAAAACAAGAGGTATAACACTACAGGATAGGCCACAGCTGTTAGCACCCCTTTTGCTAAAAATTTGTGAGCTTGTGAAGCAGGAAGAGTCAACCAGTTATGTTGTCCCGTTCTGTCAAACATATCTTGGGCGAAAAATACACTAGTTAAGATAAAACCTCCCAAAAAAAGGAAGCCAGGGAATATCTCTCTATAGATAGAAGGGGAGTATCCTCCTTGGCGGTTCACGAACGCACTAAACATCCCTTGGGCAAAAAGAACAAGGAATATAGTGAGACTATAGATAAGTAAACTACGCTTACTTTCTTGTATTTCTTTATTTATAACACGTAGAAATTTCATATGTTTTCTCCCATTAAAGATGTAAAGGCGAGGGGGTTAGCGATAACAGCGTTAAAGAGCGTTTCTAAGTCGATGGGAGTCTCTGGCGAATCTTCTTGGCGATGTTGCATTGTAACCCATCCCGTAGGAATTTTTTCGCTGTAGACGATGTGTGACCCTGAGGGTTCATTTTTTTCTACTTCTATGGTGAAATGTTCAGCTAAACGGGCCAGACTTGCATCCAACACAACGTTACCTGCGTGGATAATAATGATGGGGTCAATTAAATTTTCCGTGTCGCGTACTTGGTGAGTGCTGATGATAAACGTACGTTCTTCAGTCATCGCAGAAGCTACGGTGCGGCGAAACTGACTCTTAGACGGGATATCTAAGCCGTTAGTTGGTTCATCCAAAATTACTAATGCTGTTTGGGAAGCTAACCCAAAAGAGAGGAGGAATTTCTTTTTCTGGCCAAAAGAGAGTTCATGTAATTTCTGATTGAGATCAAGATCAAAATCATTACAGTAGCGATCGAAAGCTTCATAATCAAACTTTGGATAAAAGGGGGCATAGAGAGCTAAATATTGGTCTCCTCGCATGGAAGGGAGGAAGAATTCCTCCGGTAGGTGGAAAAGATCTTCTAACATAGCTGAGCTGCGCAAGACTGGGTTATAACCCAAGACTCTGGCTTCTCCCTCTTGTGGAAATAGTTGGCCGGAGATGAGTTTGAGTAAGGTAGTTTTTCCTGCTCCATTTATTCCTAAGAGGCCGTAAATATTTCCTTTCTTAATATCGAGATCTAGGGCTTTAAACAACGGTGTTTTCCCATATTGGAAACCGACGTTGTGCATATGTATCATAATCTGCTCCTTATAGTGTCTTAAATAACTAGTACACTAATACTCTAAGGTTGTCAATAGATTGGTAGTTCTTTTATTATTTTCTTACTTGTTCTATGATAGGGATATTAAGCAATCATGGTAAAGGTGAAAAGAATATGGCAGCAGCTAAAGATCGTGATGGATTTAAAAAAAATCTACAGTTCTATAAGTTTTGTGCATATGGATTCTTAAAAAACCTCCGTTTTTATGAACCATTTCTACTATTATTTTTCTTGGAAAAGGGACTCTCCTATGTAGAGATTGGAACCTTGTATGCAATTCGAGAGATCTCTATAAATATAATTGAGATTCCTTCAGGAGCCGCTGCCGATAGCCTCGGAAGACGCCGAATAATGGTAAGCTCATTCATCGCCTATATTATATCGTTCATTATTTTCTTTTTGGCTCATTCGTATTGGACCTTAGCTCTAGCTATGATTACCTTCGCATGGGGTGAAGCATTCCGAACAGGAACTCACAAAGCAATGATTTTCGAATATTTGGAGATGCATGACTGGGGCCATCTCAAAACTTACTATTATGGCCATACGCGGGCATGGAGCCAAGTAGGGTCAGCCCTCTCAGCGTTAATTGCTGCAGGATTAGTATTCTGGCAGAGATCATATGCGCCAATCTTCTTGTTCACCATTATTCCCTACGTACTCGATCTGTTTTTGGTGCTCAGTTACCCAGCTAACCTTGATGGACCCAAACATTCTAGTGATAAAACGTTCTCTGGAGAATTAGTGCATGTGCTTAAAGCAACCTTAAAAAGTATAAAGAACCCTGATTTATTACGAGCAATAGCAAATCAGGCCCTTTATAGTGGCTATTACAAAGCCTGTAAGGATTATTTACAGCCAATCTTAAAGACTTTTGCCATAAGCTTGCCCGTCTTATTAGCCTTGCAAGATCAACAGAGGACAGCTTTGATTACGGGAGTAGTGTATGCCTTGCTCTATTTGCTTACCGCCTATGCCTCCCGCTCTTCGGGTAAAATTTCAGAGCGTTACTCTACGTTGGCCATTCCTTTAAATCGGCTATTACTTTGGGGAGTCTCTTTTGGTATTTTAAGTGCTGTAGCTTATTTATTAGGGGTCCCTTTAGTTGCGATTTTTCTTTATGTAGGTATTTATACTATTGAGAATTTGCGGAAACCAATGGGCATAGCATATGTCACCGAACGCATGGATCAGTCTTCCATGGCAACATTATTATCAGTTGAATCGCAAGCTGAGACTTTAGTGGCGGTCGTAATCGCGCTCCTACTCGGCTTCTTTATTACTATGTGGGGCTTAGGGGGCGGGCTTCTAGCTGTTTCAGGGCTTACCCTTATTGTAGCATTCTTCCTTCAATTACCGGTTGAAAATAAAACTATTACCAAGTGACATGAGAAATAGTCGTTACGTAGAATTAGTACATGTGCATACATAGCGATACTATGCATGCACGTGTCTTATTGCTTGGTTTCAACCATCTGAGATTCTTAATAACATGAGTTGATCATGACCGCCGATACTGAGGAAATTACCTTTAGGGGAGTAGGCAATTTCGGTTGGTGTGAAAGAACCTGTGGACATCGTTCCTGGCTCATATATAGGCGAGCCATTATAGAGCGAGATGTTAGCAACATAACTTTCGTTTCCTCCATGAATTACCCACCCCATGGTATACGTAGAATCGTAACACACATCGAGGACAGGCGAGTCTTCAGTAGAGATCTTGTTCTCATAGACCCAACTTCTTCCAGTTATTGGTGGGCTGTAGAGATGGATCCCATCGTCCATGAATACTTGTAGTAAATTACCCACGATTTGAATATCGTAGGGGCCTTCAGCTAGTGATGTTGCCACTACGTTATTGGTCTCAGGAAATAAAATTGGCTGAAGAGTAGGCGAGCGGGAAATCATATAAGTATGAAAAGTATTATTTATAGGACAAGCAACTGCTAAGCGCCCTCCGGTTGAACTGACTTTAATCCTTGTGGGGTTGATGATTTCATGGTCGAGACAAAATAATGTATAGGAAGATAATTCTTCAACACCCTCACTCGTGTATCCGCCGTAATAGAGTTGTTTATTCGAAGAATCCACCACATAGAGGGTATTAAAACTGGTGTCGAGATCGGCATTAGTAATTTCTCCCACCCAAGAACTATTTGTAGTGTCAAAAACTGCTATTTTTTCTAAATCTGGAGTTTCTGCGTTATATTTATACAGAACGACAATGCCCAGCGTGCTGGCAGTGGTACATACAATATCATCGGCGGTATCCACGACTAGATCAGTAATAGCATTAGTGGGGTAACGGTCGATATGTGGAGAGGTATTCGTGCTGGTACTAGCAAAGTTTTTAAGTACAATTAATGAGTCTCGTTTTATCTCACACAATTGGAGCCCCTTTGAGCTGGAAATAATAAGGCGGCCATCCCGCATAAAAGCGATATCTGTTATACCGGCAATCCAATATTCTTGGTCATTCGAGTCGTAATCACCGTTGTTGATTGCCATAACAGAAAAAGGGACATTCTGTAAGGACTCTACTGAAGCTCGAAAAGATTTCGATTCAGAGCCGACACTTCCTAATAATTCTGTTTGTGCTACTACATCGAGTCGGTGCGGTCCTGTATGCGTAGAGAAATCGATTGAATTTCCGCTGGCTATGTGTGTTCCATCTAAGTACCAATCAACAGTAACAGGTTTAGGACCACCTCCCTTAGTCTTTGAAAACGAGGCTGTTGTAACGGTATTGGGAAGAATGGTGTCATCAAGGCCAGTAATAAGACCCTCGACCGGTTCTACAATATCACTTTTTATAAGCAACCCGGTAGCTTCAGGAGTCTCCTTATCGACAATAATTGAGACTTCACCTTCAGTGGAGCACCCTTGTAATATCCGGATGGCTTCAACGCCACCAGCAACCTTTGTTCCATCTGAATATAAGGTGAAACTAAGGTCATACGATCCGGTTGGTAGCGTTGCTTGGTACCGAGCAGAGGCTGTTGTTTGATAAATGGTTTTACCTTCAGTAATTGATTCTTCGACTCCTCCTTGCGGTTTTAATTTCAAGTCTAATGTAATGTTTGGATACGTTGGATCGCCCCATGTAAATCCAATATTTACCGTACCGGTGCCTTGTAAGTCGGTGAGGGAAACTTCTACAACATTGTCTTTAGTAGTTAAATGATGTGTTGTAGAACCCTCCGCAATGGGGGTCCCTTGTTGGTTAAATCCCTTCACAGTGAGTTCCCATGTTCCAATAACTAACCCATTAATGTCTACTTGTGTGCTATTGGTAGAGATGGAAAAGGTTTTATCGTTAGGACCGTTGCCACTGACAGTGTAACCAGTAATGGCAAGCCCTTGACCTTCTGGGCTTAGTACCCGGCTGCCCTGATTTGCAGAGGTTAGCCTCAGGCGAAGAGTAGTCGATCCTGTTGTCTCTTCACACGCTACGAGAACAATAACGAGTATGAGTAACAGGCAGACGCTATAAAACATATTTCTTTTCATATGATCCTCCACTGACTATACCTGTGGGGATTCTTTCTTGCTTCATACAAAGAGCGGGTAAGGATTGAAAAAATTGGCTAATGGTGGTATTAATTAGTTATGAAAATCAAAAATATTCTTACCCCTGCCGTTATATCGACGTCCTTGAAAAGTACTACCAAAGATGAGGTCATTGGTGAACTTCTCGATTTGCTAGTCGCAGCAAAGTTAATTGCAGACCGCGAAGAAGTTCTTGCAGCTCTTATGGAGCGTGAAAGAAAGATGTCAACAGGAATTCAGCACGGTGTAGCTATTCCGCATGCCAAAACAAAAGCCGTAAAAAATCTTGTTGCTTGTATTGGTATTAAACCAGAAGGGCTTGATTTTGAATCACTCGACGGAGAGCCTAGTCGAATATTTATAATGACGCTTTCGCCAATTGATCGTGTTGGTCCCCATGTGCAGTTTCTGGCTGAGGTGAGTACAGTCATCAAGACAAAGGAAGCGCGCCAACGATTACTTGCGGCAAAAACACCACAAGAAATTCTCGCGGTATTTGGGGTATAGGTAGTAACATGGCACATGAAATGATGTTTTTGGTGCTTCAGTTGGGCGTAATTTTAGTAGCAACCAAATTAAATGGTTGGTTTTTTTCTAGAAAACTACGCCAACCACAAGTACTTGGTGAACTCGTAGCAGGAATGATTATTGGGCCCTTTGTCTTAGGGGCTATTCCTTTAGGTTCGTTGGGGCCCTTGTTTCCTCCTGTGCAGGGAGCTATTCCGGTCTCTCCGGAGCTATATGGAATTGCTACACTCGGTTCTATCCTGCTACTATTTTCCAGTGGTCTTGAAACCGATTTGCCCACCTTCATCCGATTTAGTGGAAAAGCTACGGTCGTTGGGTTAGGCGGTGTTGTTGTTTCGTTTTTGTTAGGGGCTGGGATTACCGTCTTACTCCATCCGGCAGTACATTCCATAATGCACCCAGAGGCTCTTTTTCTCGGTACAATTTGTACAGCAACTTCAATAGGAATTACGGCTCGAATTTTGGGTGAAATAAGAAAAATATCATCACCTGAAGGTGTTACCATCCTTGCTGCAGCAGTTTTAGATGACGTGATTAGTATTATTCTACTCTCTGTGGTAGTAGGGGTAGCTGCTTTTGAAATGGATGGTGGCGTGTTTGCATGGTCCAGTATTGGAGGTGTAGCTTTGAAGGCCATAGGGTTTTGGGCTATTTGTATGGTCCTTGGCATTATCCTTGCTCCCCACCTCACTAAAGGTATGAAGAGATTAGAATCGTTGGGCATGATTGCCGAAATATCTTTTGGTATAGCTCTTTTATTAGCTGGTTTTTCAGAAATGGCTGGATTGGCCATGATTATTGGAGCTTACATTACCGGTTTATCGTTTAGCCAAACTGACGTTGCAGCAGAAATTACTGAGCGTGTGAAGGCGGTTGGAGAATATTTTATCCCCGTTTTCTTTGCAGTTATGGGCATGATGGTCGATTTTAAAGCAGTAAGTGGAGTGCTAGGCTTTGGTATATTGTTTTCAGTGCTTGCTTTTGTTGGTAAGTTAATTGGTTGTGGATTTCCTGCTTTATTCGTCGGCTTTAATCTTCGAGGAGCGTTCCGTATTGGAACGGGGATGTTGCCGCGGGGTGAGGTTACATTAATTGTGGCTGGTGTTGGGCTTGCCAGTGGAGCTATCGGACCGGATATGTTTGGCGTGGCTGTTATGACTATGCTATTGGCATCAGTGGCTGCTCCACCGTTGTTGGTCTATGCTTTTAAAGGTGGCTCAGGGTATCGAAAAGAGTTGCAAACCCCTGACGAGGCCGATATGGTCACGATTGAATTGGAATTCCCCTCTGAACGAGCTGCCGATTTTGTGCGGCGCTCTTTAGCCGCTGACTTTAGAGCAGAAGGTTTTTTTATTCGTACTTTAGAAGGTTCCATTCGTGCTTGGCAGATTAGAAAGGAAGAGATGATCTTTGTCATGCGGAGGAGCACAACAAAACTTGAGATTACCTCAAAACGGGCTAATGAGGCTTTCGTGCGCCTGATGATGCTAGAGACGTTGGTAGATTTTCAAGAATTTGTCGATAGTCTAAAGAGTATGGAACAACCTGAAATGATGGGTGCAGGGTTACTTATGCACATGTTCGCTCAGCAAAGCGATGAAGATTAACTACGAGGGCGAATCTTGTATTTCATAAGCAGGCGTGAAGGCTCATAGGTTGATTTGGCTTGGCGAAGACCTGGGATGCCTAAATCCTGTGCACGGTTAATTTCTACTATAGTCTCAGGTAAGTCAGCCACAAATGCTCGATTAATGTATTGATAAATACCACGATATTTTGTATTGGCCTTTTCGATATGGACAATGAAGCGGGAATCTTCGTCTGCTTCGCCCAAAGTGAAAGCAACTGGCTTGTCGTTTGTATAGAGAACCATCCCCTTAAGACCCAATTCACTTTGATGCGTGATAGCCAGCATAGTCGCCTTATAATCTTCAATCATATCGCGCCCTTTTGTCCAATCATCAAGAATCTGGACCATATCCTCAGGACGAGCTAGATGGGATGGAACGAGTACGCGGTGAGGGTTCTTTTTTGCAAAACGGAGTGCGTGAGCGAGCTTTTTATGGAGGTTTTGCCCTACCAGTTCTATCAAACTTTTACGGTCGTAAATGTAATCTGCATTATCACGGTCTTCGCTTAGGAGCATCTGTGGGTGATGGGTTTGTAGCTGTTGCTCCCACTCAGGCAGATATACTTCACTAATCGTATTGATCTCGTCGATTTTAGTAAATAGATCTTCGAATAGCTCTTTACCGGGATACCCTGAAGGGAGCATAGCGAAGGTTTCTTCCTTCTCGTCATTCCACTGTAATCCCCGAATGATATAAGCTCTTTTTCCATCCATATCAGTGTAAGCACTGATGGTATAGTGTCGCTTTTCAGTAAAAGGGAATAATGAAGCCATGGAGAATTCGCTTATTCCATGGCGCCTTTCTAATAAATAAGACTGTAACTCCTCTTTATGAGCAAGTTCCAGTGGTGTTTCAGCCGGATAGGTAGGAATTAAATGCATGGGTTGAAGATACTCAAAAGAAGTAAAAGTGGCAAGTAGTATATAAGTTTAAACTGGCTGACATCACAGGTAACTTTTGCTATAGTGAAAACATGAAAACTGTGTTTAAAATCTTGTTGCTTATTATATTTGCGATAGTTGTTTTTATGCCAATGAATAATATCGCTCAGTGGGCTTATTGGTCCCTGTTTTTTCTCATGTTTCTAATGCTCTACTTATATTACCGTTTCTCCTATTGGGTATCACTTAGTGATGTGGAAATCGATGATCCTGTAAAATTCTCTGTTTTCTGTGGGAAAGTCCCACCTATAGCCAGCGAAGATCTGGTTCGAGGACGTTTGATTGTAACTGACTCTGAAGTAATCTTATTTGAGCGTAAGCGCGAGCGTGGGACATCCCAACGGTCCAAGCGAGTGTGGTCCACTCCTATCGAAGATATTGAAAGGTTTAGCATCGGTCGCGTAGTCGGATTGCGCAATGGTCTTATTCTCTCTATGACAGGTGGTCATGAGGGAAAGTTTACCATCTCCTTTATGAAAAATAAGAAAGAAAAATTTACCGAAGCTCTCGGCTGGTCCTAACAAACTAACATAAACTGACGATTGTCCCCCCAGTCTCCCTAGTGTTACGGTGCGATTACGTACCGATTAGATAGGGATGGAAAAGGGGTGACTATGAAACAATGTCTTTGGTTGCTAATTCTCATTTGTGTATTAATATCTCCTCTTTTGGCTAGTGCAGAACAGGCCGATAACACCCTTAACTTCAATCTCTTTTTTGATGCTGGGGTAGTTGATGCAGTCTGGACAAAACATGTAGGGCTGCGTACTGGAGTCAATGCAATGTTAACTAGTGGTATCGGTTTTGCGTTGCCTCTCTATTTACTCGTTGATCAAAGTGGTGGAGGAGAGGTCTTACTGGACATTGCGTTAAAGCTTATCTGTTATCCATGGCAAAAAGGTCCCTTTTTATCCCTATCCTTGGCTCAGGTCGCCCTTTTTATCGGTCCATTTGTACCCCGGGAGTCGGTACATTATCTAAGCGAAATTAGCATTGGCTACACGTGGGAGTTTATGCCAGGTTGGTATGTAGAACCAGCAATAATATATCGTGACCCTTCCAATACATTTCCTGAAAGCTTTACCTATATTGCCGATTACATTCCTGCATTTAAAAAATTTCAGGGCTCTTTGAAAGTTGGTTGGAATTTCGCGTCAGTTTCATCTTCAGAGATCTAGAAGAGGGATAAGGAGAAGTTTAGGATGAAGAAAACGTTGCGTCTTGTATTGACTCATGGGATTAATTTTTGGGTAATAATCAGTCTATTAGGTTGTTCTTTAGCGTGGGAGCCCAAACGCAATCCGGCGATTAATCAGGAAGAGATGGTTCCGATTGTGGCACGGGTAATCGATGAACAGTTAGAAATTGTACAGCCGGTGCTAGAGGAACACGGGGAGCTCCTTGGTAGTGCAAGAGGCCTATTAGAGGAGATGGATGGGGAAAAAGTTGTTCATGAGATGTTACGTGAAGAGCTCGGCTCAGATTACCTTAACTTTTGTCATGCAGTAGCTACCCAAGCCGATAGTACTACAGTATTACACGAGGCTGAACAACTATTAGAAGTTGAAGATTTTCAAGCATTATCAAGTCGTCTCGTGACTGTTGAGCGTTCGATGCGCACGTATGGTGAAGTGCAAAGTCGTGCTATCCCTCCTAGCCAAAGAGCTGCTTTTATGCGTGATCTCCAAAAATTAGTTACCAAAACCTTAGTGCTCATGATCGCTGGAATTGTCTATGCGTGTATTCCCAAGGTTGTTTTCTGGGGGAAGATTACCGCGGCTGCCGCGGTTTCGGTTGCTGCTGGTATTACAGCAACTACTGTAATGTCCATCTACAGGCACTATAAGTATGATACAGATTCTCTTGCAACCTCCTTCCAGGAATGGATTGTTGATGTTACAACCGATCCGGCTGCTGCCTATGCTATTGCAACGTCGATGATGACAGTGGGGAAAACGATGACCAATGGGGCCGTCGTTACAGGTCTCATTATTGTAGTGTTTTCTATTTATCAAGTGATGGATATGGTAAAACCATTATTGAAAAAATATAATTTTAATGCCTGAACATCCGCTAATGAATGGGGGGTTATAACTTGCTCGGTCTTGCCAAATGTGAAATAATGGAGGCAGTTACATAGAGCAGGAGATATGAAATTATGAAAAATTCCCCCCTTTCACAAAACATTCTAGAGCGATTTTTACGGTATGTGAAAATAGATACGATGAGTGATCCACATGTAGTAGATCGCCGTCCAACAAGTGAGGGGCAACTTGAGTTATTACGCTTGCTCGAGCAAGAGTTAACGGCTGCTGGTGTTAAGGATATTGTTTTTGATCCAAACGGGTATCTCATTGCTCGGCTTCCTGCTAACTTGCCTCGCGGTAGGAGTGTTCCTACCATTGGGTTTATGGCGCATGTCGATGTTGCTGATGATGTTATGGGTAATGGCGTTAAAGCTCGTGTAATTGAAGCCTACGATGGCAAAGATATAGTATTAAATGAGACGTACACGTTAGGTGTTGCAGAGAATCCAACCTTACTCTCTTATAAAGGACAATCTTTAGTCGTTACGGATGGAACCACACTGTTAGGTGGTGATAATAAAGCTGGAGTTGCTATACTAGTGGCTTTGGCAGAGCGATTGATGGGCCCAGATGCTAGTGAACATGGTGAGGTGGAGTTAATCTTTACCACCGATGAAGAGACCGGCGGCGGAATGGATGCCTTCGATGTCAGTCAGTTGAAATCACGGTGTTGTTACACAATTGATGGAGGAGCGCGGGGAGAGATAGAGGCTGAGTGTTTCAATGCCGCAACAGTAGAGGTTGATTTTACTGGTATCCCATTTCATTTAGGAGCTGCACGTGGGCGAATGGTCAATAGCGTGACAATGGCTGTCACTTTTCTCAATTCTATTCCTCAGGCTGAAAGCCCTGAGGCGACCGATGGCCGGTATGGGTATTATTGTGCTGAAGAAATATCTGGTTCACTTGCCAAGACCCATGTTGTCCTCTATCTACGGGATTTTGATATGGCCGAATTAGAGCGGAGAGTTGCAACTCTAGAACAGTTAGCTAAGACCATAGAAAAGCTCTATCCAGGTGGGAAAGTTGAACTAAATACTAAGGTTGTGTATCAAAATATGTATGATGCTATTAAGAAAGACCCCCTCATCATGGAAGCAATCTGGGAGGCGGGAAACAAGCTTGATCTTGAATTACATGAGAAGATAATTCGTGGTGGCACCGATGGTGCCCGTTTAGCCCAAATGGGAATACCTGCACCCAATATATTCACCGGTTCACATAATCTCCATTCTCGGTATGAATGGGTGGCTGTCCCAGTGATGGAGGAGGCGGCATTGCTCATCGAACAGATAATTTCTTTCTGGTCAGGAGTAAGTATTTGAAGTTATTTGCTCTGCGGAAAGGGGTGCTGGTGCTCATGCTTTTATTCTGTGTATCTACACTGAGTGCTACTTTGGTCCGTTTAGAAGTAATTGAAAATAAATTGTCAAAAATTGAGCTTCGTCCCATTACAGAGGCTGTTATTCAAGAGGAATTAGCGTGGCGCTTTACCTTTGACGGTGAGGGACAAGACCCCTTCCGTATCGCAGTGGTGAAGGTTGAAGTTGATGAAGATACGTTTACACCAAAGACATTATATCAGGTAACATTAGAATTTACTTGGCATGAGAGGCAAACAACTCAAACTCTCGCCTTTCTTGTTGGGTATAACGAAGATTGGCAGTCAGTATATGCCTTTACTTTAAAGAGATTTGTCCGCGTACAGCTGGGTAGTTTATGGGCCGAAGAGGGCCAACATCATATAACCCACGCTTTAGAGTCAGGTTATTGGACGATTTCTCCTCTCCTACTAAAGCGCGGGAAACGGGTTTGGGTTAGAGATGCTAGAAATGAATCTATAGCAATTTTGGAAGTTGCCGATGTGTTTGACGATCCAGAGGCGGGGGTGGTCACTGAGTTGCGTCCGGTATGGGCTAGCCGTCCTCTAGCCAGCGGCATGCCGTTGGAACGACTTACTCCTGATCTCCCCATGGAACTATCGGGTACCTTTTCTTGGCAACAGTATGGTCTTGGCTTTAGTGTAGGGTTACCGTTGTGGCTAGGACCTTTTAGAACTTTCAGTCGTCTCTCAATCGATACTCTGTGGGACAAACCTACCTATGAGGCGCTCATCCAAATAGGGGTGAAAACAGACATCTCATTAGGGACTTTCTCCACGAGCGGGGTAGGCTTGGGAACGTGGTGGTCAAATATTCAGATAGCAGCAGGAGTATCTATGGGTGTGGGGGTTACTTGGACAGGTTCAGGAGCTCCTGATTTTCTCTATGGAGCTAACGTCGATTTTCAATTATTCTATCAAAGTAATGCCCATCTCTATTGGGGAGTGGGGGTAGGATATAGCCAGCGGGTGAGGAGTGAAACTAACCTCGATAGAATTACCCTCTCGCCGACCTTGGGATGGTTGTGGTAGATTAGGAAGAGAATGAAAAAAATTGGCACCATTATAATCTTGATCTCATTAATTTTTCTCGTGGGGTGTACCTCCTTAAGCACATGGGTTCGGGCGAATCTTGAAGGTGTTCCTCAATGGGTATATGAACCTCAATTATCACGCAATCAAATTGCATTTGTAGGTAAGGGATCATCTCCAAGTGAGACTCGCGCTCGTGTTTTGGCATATGAGTCAGTTTTGGACCAAATTTCTACCTATATAGGTGAGGATATTGTGGGGAAGTACATTGTCGAACTCTCCATGCGAGATGCGATTGAGGATTATCGCTTGAAAATTACCCAAGAGTTCATCAAACCTGAAACAGAATCTGTTACCGTCTATTTTTTAGCTATTGCTGACAAACCTATATTAGAGACTGCTCGCACCGAAGCTGAAGTGCAACTACTCGAGAAACAGCAACAGATGGATCGTTTGGCGGCTGAAGCTGCGCAAGCTTTCCGGGATAACAAAGATGTTGTTGCTGCGCAAATTTACTTAAAAATTGCTGTGATTGCTGACTCTTTGCCCGTCAACCGTGGAAAACAGCGTTATATTGGAGCTATTAACCGCATACGCGATATCATAAGTGCTCTTCGTTTCTCTGTAGCTACTGGAGATCCTTCAATTCCCTCCACTGTTGTAACCTTACGTAGAGGGAAACGTGCCATTTCTCCCCGTGTCAGCGAAGCGCCAGTCGCAGTACTTACAGAAGCCAGAGATGGTATGGGTAGATATTACCAAGACTCTCAAAGTTTTGTCACCAATGAGTCGGGTCAACTTACCTACACTACGAGTAACCCCACGTTAGTGGGTAAAGGAGAGTTGGTATTCTCTCTAGGTCTAACAGAAGAGCTAGGGACCTTGCGTGAGCTAGATCCACTTATCTATACAGAGTTTACTGAATTATTGCGAAATAAACAGGTGCCTTATCCTTATGTTCGAGATTCTATTATTGGAACCCAAGAGGTCGTGGTTTCTATCTCTGAATTTGATTTGCAAGGGGGGCTATTGCCTACCACTCGTGCGACAGAGACCCTCAGAAAAGAAATTACTAAGGATTCTATCCGCAGTGTGGCTACTAAGCGAAGTTTGGTCGATGATGATGAAGACTATTTAGCTGCACTACGAGCCATGCACCCCTTTAAGAAGTATGCGATTGTGGGGGATGCTGGGGTATCACATGCAAAGGAGATTACCGCAGGGGCGACAGTCACCGTGACCGGAGAAATTTCATTAGTGAATCTCCAGACAGGAGCTCGTTTAGGTTCAACGGGAAAGGTCGTAGCTAATGCAATCGGGGATACCTACGGAATTGCAGAGGAAGAGGCTTTTACTAAGTTCGGGACAATTGCGATCTTTTTACTCTACCGATTTCTCTACCGTTAGGCTTTAAATAAAGCCGGGTCATTGGAAACAAGCCCATCTACACCTAGTTTTAAAAGAGTCTCACCCTCTTTTTTATTATTTACCGTCCACGTTAGGATGGGATAGCCTTTTTTAGTAGAAAATTTGTGAAGCATATCTGTCGTTACTAATTTTCGTCCTGGTTTGAGAACTGTGGCTTGAGCGATATGACGTCCCCAACCATGGCGTAGGATTTTCGGAACTTCTTTTGACTCAGAGTAGATGATTGCTGTTGGGATTGCTTTTTTTGAGGCTTGGTTGAAATGACGGACAGCAAAAGGATTGAATGAAGAGACTAAGCACACCTCTTCTAATGTATAGGCTTGGATCATCTCCCATGTTTTGCGAGCTATACCGGTATCTTTGTGGCCATGAACTTTGAGCTCAATATCATAATAAAAGTTTTTACCATACTTTTTAAATAGTTCTTCAAGTAGGGGAATGCGCTCTCCTTTGAACTTCTCATCTTTATGGGTCCCCACATCGAGTTGTTTAAGATCAGCTAAACTCATCTCTTCAACTTCACCATCCACTCCTGCTAGACGCTGGAGCTTATGATCATGAATAACTACTAATTCACCAGTTTTGCATAGGTGAATATCTAGTTCGATACCTGGGATACCGTGTGCAAGACAGAGATCGAAAGCCTTTATAGTGTTTTCAGGAGCAAGTTCTGAATACCCCCTGTGACCAAATAATAGCGGTCGTGTTGCGTGAGGGAATAGGGCTTTCATAGTAATTTAACTCCTTCTACATGGTTTCGCGGGCAAACTTGCGTAACAACTCAATTTCTTGACTCCAAAGATTGGGGTCTGTTGTTTCAAGAATGAGGGGCATATTTTTAAACCGAGGATCTGCCATAAGAGCTTTAAAGGGAGGGAGACCTAAATTCCCCTCGCCTAATGGTGCGTGACGGTCAACACGACTGGCATAAGTGCTTTTTGCGTCATTAAGGTGCATACCCATAAGACGATCAAAACCGATAAGTCGCTCAAATTCATCCATCACTGAAGCAAATCCCTCTGCGGTCCTTATATCATACCCAGCTGCAAATATATGGCAAGTATCTATACACACGCCAATTCTTTCTTGGTGTTTAGAACGTTCAATAATGCGAGCGATCTCTTCAAAAGAGCGACCAAGTGCAGAACCTTGCCCAGCTGTTGTCTCAATGACTGCATACACCCCTTCAGTCTCTTCTAATGCGATATCTATGCCTTGTGAGATGAGTAACATGCTCTCATCTTCACTAATCTTTTTAAGGTGGGCACCGGGATGGAAATTTAAACGGTCTAAACCCAGCTGCTCAATCCGTCGCATCTCCTCGGTAAATGCATGTACACTTGTTTGCCACTTTTCAGGATCAGGATTGCCTAAATTAATGAGATAGCTATCGTGTGGTAATACCTGTGTTGGAGTAAAATCATTGGCTTTCATAGCCTCTTTAAAAAGATTGATCTGTTCTTCTGTGAGAGGGGGGGCTTTCCATTGTTTCTGGTTTTTGGTAAATAGTGCAAATGCATTGGCTTTGATAGCAACTGCATTTTTGACGGCGTTGTGGACTCCTCCAGCAGCGCTTACATGGGCTCCAATATAATGCATAATGACTCCTAGATAGAAGGTACGTAAGAAACGGAGGGTTGTCAATCCAAGATGGGCATGGTAAGTTCTCTGAGTGGTGACCATGAGGAGGGCTTTGTGCTTGAAGGAATTGAGTTGTCATTGATACCTGGCGACGAGTTACATGGATTTGTCCTAGAATCCGTCGACGTTCTCGATGATTATCATGGGTATGGTTATTTTTTCCGCCATCGAATTACAGGGATGGAAGTGTATCATGTTGCCAACAATGATATCGAAAATCTATTTAGTTTCATGTTTAAAACTCCGCCTAGTAATGATTGCGGAACACCCCATATTATAGAGCACTGTGTTTTAGCTGGATCAAAAAGATATCCTGTGCGAGATCCCTTCATGTCATTATTGAAGGGGAGTGCGAATACGTTCATGAATGCGATGACGTATCCCGATTTCACTGTCTATCCCGCGGCTTCCCCTTTAGCTAAGGATTTTGAACACCTTTTTGCAGTTTATGCCGACTCAGTATTCAATCCCCTGTTGCGTGAAGAGATTTTCTGGCAGGAGGGAGTTCGTCTTACTGCTGATGCAAGTGGAGCCTTACAGTTTGATGGGGTTGTCTATAATGAAATGCTGGGCGCTTTATCAGACCATGATTCTATAGTAGGACGACAAAGTATTCGTAGCCTTTACCCCGATACACCGTACTTCTATGAATCAGGGGGTGATCCAAACCATATTATCACTTTGAATTATCGCCAATTCCTTGGTTACTACGCCACCCATTACCATCCTTCCAATTGTCGGTTATTCCTGTATGGAAATCAAAACGTTGGAGAGCGTTTAGCTTTATTAGACGATTTATATTTAGCCGATTATTCGGCGATTACTAGTATTGGACCTACTCCTTTGGCCAAAACCTGGAACAAACCTAAAACAGTTTGGGCCACCAGCCCAGCTGAGGATGAAACAGTCGATGCCCATGATGCCTCGGTTACCATTAGTTGGGCAACTACTTTAGCCGAAGATCCAATTGAAGTTCTTACCCTCACTATTTTAACTGATATTTTGTTGGGAAATCCAGGAGCGCCTCTCTATAAAGCTATAATTGATTCCCGCTTGGCGAAAGATATTTCACAGGTCAGCGGCATGGATACTAGTTTTCGCCAAATGCCTTTTACTGTAGGTTTCAAAGGAATATATCCTGAAAAGGCGGAGGAAGCTCAGCAACTAATTCTCGATACATTAGCGAATATCGTGGAGGAGGGAATTCCTCGTCGGCTAGTTATCAACGCTCTCAAGCGACAAGAGTTTATTTTACAGGAACTCTCTGGGGATATCCCTATGGGGTTACGGGCCATGAGTCGAGTTACTCGAGGTTGGATGCAGGGTTTAAAACCGCACACAACAATCAGTATCTCCAAACCATTAGCAACCCTAAAGAAAATGGTTGAAGAGTCCTCTCCTCAAGAGGGGGAATTGTTTGCCAAGCGTGAGGCTTCTGATAGTCACAAGGGTTATTTTGAACGTTGGATTACTGAAAACCTACTGGAAAACCCTCATCGTTGTCTCCTCATTGTGAAACCTGATCCAGTTTTTAATAAACAATTAGAGCATTCCATTACCCAAAGATTGGAAGATATCCAACAAAAAATGGGCAAGGATGGACTAGCGAAGTTACAAGCAGATACTGAACGGTTCCATCAATTTGAGCAGCAGCGCGATACCCCTGAGGCTTTAGCTTCAATTCCCCATTTAACAAAGAGTGATTTACCAGAGACGATCCGGACCTTCCCACAGACTTTGAAAAGTGCTAGTGGAGTTCCTCTCTACGTCCAGACCATGGAGACGAATGGTATTGTTTATACAGATGGGCTTGTAACGGTGGGAGATCTGCAAGAAGAAGAACAGCTGTTACTCCCCTTACTTACTCGAATGCTCCATATGACAGGTGTCGGTGAGCATTCCTATACTGAAATGGCCGTCCGTATACGTGAGAAAACAGGAGGTCTTAACTTCTTCTTAGAGAGTTCTTCTCTATTACAAGATAATAACTCTTCTATGTCTGCTCTGGCATTTAGGCTTAAATCTTTGGAACGTGACCACGAACAAGCACTTGCATTGCTCTCTTCAATCTTACAGGAAGCTAATGTAGACGATCCTGAACGAATCTATGCTGTCTTGAACGATTTAATCAGCGATTATGAATCGAATGTAACGAGTGCAGGCCAGATGTATGCGGCCCAGCGAGCAGCCTCCCATCTCTCACCTCTTCTACAACAGAATGAAATGTGGAATGGTATAGCTCAATGGTTCTTCTTAGTGGGGCACGACTCTGCCAATTCAGAGACCATTGCAGCACTGGGTGAGGCATTGGTAGCGTTACGCAAAAAAATTATCAAGCAAACACGTATGACGCTGCATGTATGTGCT
>CAZGDR010000003.1:3408-27317 GCA_964524755.1 uncultured Spirochaetaceae bacterium | reverse complement strand
AGTGCCCACATCGACGCGTTAGAACAACTCTGTATATTTTCCAGTTATCGAGATCCACGTGTGGAGGGAACTCTCAGTAACTTTAGAGATGTGCTTAAACGGGTATCTGAAGAGGGTGTTGGTGAGGACCTAGTCGATCTGGCCATTATCTCAATTATAAGTCGTGAACTACGACCTCTCTATCCTAAAAATGCTGCAATCACCGGTTTTCGTCGTGCCCTGTATGGTATTACTGACACGTTTCGGGAGGAAAGGAGAGCGTGGATTCTTAATACGACCGCTCAGGACGTACAGCAGGCAGCACGAACTCTTTTAATTTCGATGGACACTCATTTCAGTGCGGTTGTAGTTGCCGGTCAAGAAATACTGGAGAAAGAGGCCGCCCATAGTTCACGCTTACGCAAAGAGTCTATCAAACTTCCGTTGTAGAATTTGGGGTACCAGTATGTTTTTGTTCTTTCTGGATTGCTTCGCCCCAAATTTTAGCCAGATGATTTAAACCTCTAGGATCGGTAACCTTTAACACTACGCAGTGTCTGATACTCGCATTTCCGCGAGCGATATCTTCAGCTAGAGCTTGGCAGGTAGGGCTACCGCAAAGGCCACAATCAATACCGGGTAAGACCGCCTTGATCTTTTTTACTTGTTCCATCTTTTTGATGGCCACAGAGATATCTTGATCGAGTTGCAACGAGTATTTAGCCATAATGCGATCAACTTTCAAATTATGAATAAGTTTATCAGAGAGAGCTAAGATTTGGGCTCGATGCGTCTCGTTGAGCGTATTGGGGAGTGTTGCTGCATGGTGTTTAATCCGCTCGGTAGCAAGGAAACGGTTGCGAGGTGTCAAAATCCCCCCAGTACAACCCGTATCGCAAGCCCGTAATTCAAGAAAGTCTATATTCTTATGCCGTTCATCTTCCACTAGTTCCAAGAATTCTATCACATTGTGTACTTCATCGATCGATAGCGTACGTCCTTGCATCGAAGCACTTTCGCCTTTGGTGAGGCTCCAGAGAAATGCAGGTCCCGTAATGGGAGGTATTTCCCATTTTTTTACGGAGGCTTTATAGTGGCGTGGACGTTGTGCGAAATAACCTTGCATAAGGTTGAAGACTGAATCAAGGTTTAAGCTGCCTTGGATAAGACCACTGGTGACTGAACCAGGAGTCATAATTTGTGCATGCTTGGCAGCGCATGGTGTTACATAGAAGACTCCAATTTCATCTGATTCTATCCCCTCTGTGGTAAGTTTTACGCGAGCATAGAGGGCCGCAATCTGGGCAGGAGTCCGCATAAGATTCACATTAGCCAGTAACGACGGGTAGCGGAGTTGGATAAGCCGCACAACGGCTGGACAATACGATGAGACCACTGGGTGCTCATCAGCATAGACACTAATCTTATTGCCCAGTGTTTTGAGGATATCGACACCATATTCAGCGTAATGGACATGAGTAAAACCAATCGCATGCAAAGCATCAATCATATCTAGTTCAGTTATGGAGTCTTCAAATTGACCAATAAGAAGCGTTGGGATAATAGCTACGCGGTAGCGGAATTGAAAAATCTGTTGGAAATCACTCTGATCAATCACGATAGCCTGATGAGGACACACACTCATACATTGGCCACAATCAATACACCTTTCAGGGTTTACATGGGCTTTACCCCCAGTAATTCTGATTGCTTCCGTAGGACATCGCTTCATACAATGGGTACACCCCTGACAAAGGTATTTGCGAATTGTCAACGTATGATGAAAAGGGGTGTCATGCTTCATGGGAAACCTCGGTTACTGTAGAAAAATGCATTTTGATACTAGTGGGCTGATCGGCTCCGGTATCAATATATAATTCATCTACATTTTTACGAATATTGGCCAAGCCCATACCAGCACCAAATCCCATCTCTCGTACCGCAGCGGTTGCAGTTGACCATCCTTCGGTCATGGCCAAAGAGAGATCGGGAATACCTGGCCCTGTATCAGTTACCACAATAACTACTGCGTCAGGGGCAATATTACAGACAATTTCACCACCAAAGGAGTGAGCTACAACATTTACTTCAGCTTCATAAAGGGCCACTATAATTCGTTTAATGAGTTTGGGGTGGAAGTTGAGTTTCTTCAAGAGGCTTTTTACTGTACTGGAAACTTTTCCGGCATTGGTAAAATCACCGGCTTGAACCTGATAGGAGACATGCATGTTATACTCCTAGTAGACAGGCTTCAAACCATGATTAAAGAGCAGCCCGCTAGAACGAAACAAGGAATACGGTGTAGTGATGATGGTAATGTTATGTTCTGTAGCTAAATCTATCATTGCTTTGGTAGGTCGTTTATTGCGTACAAAAAGAATTTGGAGAATATCAGACATTTCAGCCGTTCTGATAGCCTGAATATTCGACAATCCTGTTATGAGAAGGATATCATCGGCAAGAAGGGTGAGGACATCACTCATTAAGTCTGAGGCAAAACCAAGGTGAATTTCTCGGTTTAGGTTTTCATTTCCACAGACTACAGTTCCCTGTACAATCGCCACCACTTCTTGTAATGTCATCTATGAGCTCCTCGACCTTAGTATATCATGGGCAGGTCAGTTTGTGTCAAACCACTGTTGCATAATTTAGCTGTGGCGACTTTTATAGTTTGTCGGTATACTATAACATAACGTCCACATTCTGAGGAGGGTTTTGTGAAATACATTGGCGCTTTAGACCAAGGGACTACTAGTACACGTTTTATTCTGTTTGATCAAAGTGGCTCTCCAAAAGCATCGCACCAAATAGAGCATGAACAAATTTTTCCTCAACCAGGTTGGGTCGAACATAATCCGAGTGAGATTTGGAAAAATAGTGTTCAGGTAATCTCACAGACACTAAGCAAAGTACGAGCAACCGCGAAGGATGTTGTGGGAATTGGAATTACTAACCAAAGAGAAACTATTATTGCTTGGGAACCTGCTACCGGTAAAATTCGACATAATGCTATTGTTTGGCAGGATTTAAGAGGATCGGATATTATAGATAACCTTAAAAAGGTTGTTGATATAGAGAAACTACAATTGCGATCTGGACTTATCCCCAGCCCTTATTTCGCTGCTTCTAAAATTGTTTGGATGCTCGAAAATGTCGATAACTTACGTCTCGATGCAGAAGAAGGCCGTGTTGTTTTTGGAACCATAGATTCATTTTTAGTTTGGAATTTAACTGGTGGAGTCAATAATGGAGTAGTGGTAACCGATGTAACCAATGCCAGCCGCTATATGTTGATGAATATTGAGACCTTAGAGTGGGATGATTGGTTACTGGAACTCTTTGCTATTCCCCGCCAAAGTCTGCCAAAGATTGTTAACTCTTTTGGAGAAGTGTATGGTTACACTACCGTCGATGGAACATTGCAGAGCTCTGTGCCCGTTTGCGGGATCCTGGGAGACCAACAGGCGGCGTTATTCGGTCAAGCCTGTTTTACTCCTGGGCAGGGGAAAAGCACCTATGGTACCGGATGCTTTTTGCTTATTAACACCGGAGAAAAACCTAGCTTCTCTTCCCGCGGATTGCTGACTACTGTTGCTTTTAAGGAGGCCGGGAAGCCTGCCAGTTATGCCTTAGAGGGATCAATTGCAGTGGCTGGGTCTTTAGTGCAGTGGGTGCGCGATAATCTTAAAATTGTGAAAAGTGCACATGAGGTAGACATCCTCGCTGAATCGGTACCTGACTGTGGAGGCGTCTATATTGTTCCCGCCTTCTCTGGTTTATTTGCCCCTTATTGGCGTAGTGATGCGCGGGGAGTGATTGCAGGCTTAACAGGATTTGCCACATCAGCCCATATTTGTCGTGCAGCCTTGGAGGCCACGGCCTTCCAAGCCAAAGATATCTTTGCAGCCATGGAAGCTGATTCGGGGATAACCATTGAAGTGTTGAAAGTCGATGGAGGATTGACTAATAGTCGTCCGCTTATGGAATTTCAAGCCGATTTATTGGGGATACCCGTCATTCGTCCTCAGGTAGTGGAGACCACTGCTTTGGGAGCTGCTTATGCAGCGGGTCTTTCCTGTGGATTTTGGGAGTCATTTGAGCAGTTGGCATTGCAGTGGCGTGAAAAATCACGGTGGGAGCCAGCTATGGATGAAGCTGTGCGCAAAGAAAAAATTCAATTTTGGAACAAAGCTGTCCAACGGACACTTGATTGGGTTACCGAGGACGATTAAGAAACAGGGGTGAGAATGTTCACAGAAGTATTCGCCAAATTTTGGATTCTCGTGGTTCCTGTAATAGAGATAGGAGTATTAACTTTTATTTTCTATCGGTTCCATATGGCCGTTGCTCAAACTAAGGCACAACAAATTGCCAAAATAATTTTCGTCTTAGTGGCAGTCTATAGCATCTCACGTTTGCTCCACTTAGAGACATTCCTCTGGCTCTATCGTTATTTAACGATTCCGACAGTTATTTTTCTTTGCGTTGTCTATCAACCAGAGTTGCGGCGAGGATTTACTCAATTATTAAGTAGCCGTAATAGATTGTTTCGTATGGGGGCTCAGACCACAGCTGAGCAGATCGACATTATCCTCAATGCCTGTACGGTACTGGTATCAAAGAACCGTGGTGCTTTAATCGTCTTTACACGTCATCTGGGAATTAAAGGGGTAACAGACTCGGGGACACGGTTGAACGCCGAGCTTTCATCGGCTCTGATTCTGACTGTCTTCGACCATGATACTCCCTTGCATGATGGTGCCATGGTGATCCAGGGAGGGAAGATCCTCGCAGCTGGCTGTTATTTGCCATTGAGTGAGCAAACTGATATAAAGAAGAGTTTTGGAACGCGGCACCGAGCAGCACTAGGGCTAGCTGAGGAATCTGATGCAATTGTGTTAATAGTATCAGAAGAAACCGGAGCGATAAGCCTTACCTATAACGCCAACCTCTACTATGATTTGGATATCCCGACGGTAAAAAGGATGTTATTGGCTTTGTTTAGTTATCATGATATTTCGCCATTAGATATTACAGAGGAGGCCGCCGATGAAGCTGAATAAAATAATGCGGTCTCTGTTGTTTAACTGGCCTGTAAAAGTGTTTTCACTTTTGCTTGCAGTGGGAATTTTTATGGTAGTTAACTATGCGACTCTAGATACACGTCGTGTAGAAATTCCCTTAGAGGTAATCATCCCTTCTGGTTACGAGGCTTCCAGTAATGTTCCAGACTCTGTGACATTACACATCCGCGCCGATGAGCGTTATATTGGCATGGTTGACTCTTCAGCCATTAAAGCAACGGCTGATTTTTCTAAAATCGATGGGGAAGGTGCTTTTAGTGCTCCTGTCCTATTGGGAGCCCAGAAATCTTATATGAATATTGAAGTTGCTTTCTCGACTGACCCTGAAACTGTACGAATTTACCTCGTAAAAACGGACGTTGCACCACGCACCGATGAGTATTTGGGTGGGATAGAGTTGTGAGCAAAGCTGTACTCCGCGGAATAGGAGTTGATGCAGTCAAGATTAGTCGAATGGATCCTGAAAGAATGGGCTTACATGTTCTGAAACGGATGTTCCATGCACAGGAGGTGGAACAACTAAAGACGATGCAGCAAGGCCAGAGTGAATTTTTGGCTTCCCGATTTGCAGCCAAAGAGGCTTTAGTGAAGGCACTGGGAACCGGTTTTAGAGGTATTTCTCCCTCTGATATTTGTGTGATCGTTGATGCTACCGGTAAACCTGAATTCTTGTTATCGGATGAATTAAAAATAAAACTTACTATCGAGTCGGTAGGTCTCCACCTTTCAATAACTCATGAAGGTGACCTAGCGATTGCTTTTGTTGTGGTGGAGGATATTGATGGCGCGTGCTGACTGGAGGCGTCCGGACACATTCCCTTTGGAAGCTGGATACCGTCGAATTCGATTAGTGCTTAGTTATGATGGATCTGGATTTTCTGGATGGCAACGACAAAAAGAGGTTCCCAGTGTACAAGCGGAAGTCGAAAAGGTCTTAGAAAAAATGTTGAAGGTACCGGTTAAGGTACACGGATCAGGACGTACCGACGCTGGAGTTCATGCTCTAGGGCAAGTAGTCCATTTTGATATTGAAAATCAAAGTGTGCCGATTAAGGCCTTTCCTGTCGCTCTAAATAGGCTGCTGCCCCATTCTATTCGCATTACAGATAGTGGACTTGAAGATGAAAGTTTCCATGCCCGTTTTACTTCCATTTGTAGAGAGTACCGCTATCATGTAAAAGAATTAGCCGACTATACCCCTTTCGATCGTGATCGAGTATGCCTAATCCGTAAATTTCCTCCTCTAGATTTGCTCAATGGATATGCGGCATGTATAGTAGGGACTCATGATTTTTCAACATTTAGTGCTGCTGATGATCAGAGTCATTCACGTATTCGTGATTTGTATACCAGTTCCTTTGCTTTTGAGAAGTCCCAGTGGGGTGGTCACATGCTGGTGTACACGGTGAGTGGGAATGCGTTTCTTATGCACCAAGTTCGCTCGATGGTGGGAACGATGCTCCAGATGGGAGAAAAACGTATGCCCGTAGAAGCGTTTAGAGCATGCCTTGCTTCTCGAGATCGTCTGCAAGCAGGAAGGACGGCTCCCTCTAATGGCCTCTATCTTTATAGGATTGATTATGACCCAAAATGAACGAGAAGAACAAAGAAAAGCCGTCGAACATGCATTAGAAGCTGTTTATGAAGTAGCTAACGACGTCCATCGCTATATAGATGAGGATTTTAATGATGCTGTAAACCAGCCGAACTTCCAAGAGCTAGCTGCACAACTAGTGCCGGATGCTCAGCAACAGGCAGAGCAGGGTCTATCGCGTAGTTCTTTGGCTCAAATAGCCGAAATTATTAGATCTTGTAAGAAGTGTCCATTAGGTAACCTACGGCAGCATGCAGTCCCTGGGGAAGGGGCCATGAATGCCCGATTAATGGTTGTCGGGGAGGGGCCTGGTCGTCAAGAGGATGCTGTAGGAAAACCTTTTGTAGGAAAAGCTGGAGTATATTTTGACACATGGTTACGTGCGATTGGGATGAGCCGAGAGTTTAATGTGTATATTACCAATATTGTTAAATGTAGACCCCCAGAAAATCGCAATCCTTCTCCACAAGAGGCATTAACCTGCTTGCCGTACTTGAAACGGCAGATTGCCCTCGTTAAACCAGATCTTATCCTCTGTTTAGGCAAAGTAGCTGCCCACTTTCTTTTAGAACGTAATGATACTCTACGAGCGATGCGAAATAGTATTCATCGCTTTGGAGATATCCCGGTCGTAGTTACCTATCATCCGGCTGCAGTGTTACGGAATACTGATTTACGGTCTCCCGTCTGGGAAGATTTGAAACAGGTAGCTAACGTTCTCGATCTCCCCCTTAACCAGAGAGGTCACTAGCGTATGTATGCTCACGTAGTTTTAAATGTACCTTTAGACAGGGAGTTTACCTATTTGATACCTGAAGGGATGGTGACTGCGGTGGGTATGCGGGCTATTGTCCCATTTGGGAAGCGGAAATTGACAGGATTTGTGGTTGCCGTGAGTCAATCTATCCCAGAAGTCTCCTATACCATTAAACCCATTAAACGGATGATTGATAAGGAACCTCTGTATGGGACAGCGGAAATTGAACTAGCTCGTTGGATTGCCCGATTTTATCTTTGTAGTGCAGGTGAAGCCCTCAGTAGTATGATTCCTAGTGGACGACGCGATATTGATCCCCCCCTCCTAACAGTCGATGAAGAGGAGATTGCAATAGAGTCTCATATGTTATCGGATGAGCAGCAATCTACTATTTCTGCCATCATCAAGAGCCAAGAAAAGCTCCATTATCTTTATGGTGTAACCGGATCAGGAAAGAGTGAAGTCTTTCTTAGAGTAGCCGAGGCTGTAGTTGCACGAGGAAAGCAGGTTATTTATCTCGTTCCCGAGATAACCCTTACCCATCAACTGGCACGTCAGGTCTCAAAACGATTTGAAGGGAAAGTAGCTATTCTCCATTCAGGAATGTCTCCTTCACAACGTCTTTCAGCTTGGCGTAAGATCAAAAAGGGTGAGATACAAATTGCTATTGGGGCACGAAGTGCCGTGTTTGCTCCTTTTGAACACCTCGGCCTCATAATTATTGATGAAGAACATGAGAACTCGTATAAAGCGGGGAGTGTGCCCCGCTACCATGCCCGCCAAATAGCTCAAAAGCGTGCTTCAGAAACACAAGCCATGCTGATTATGGGTAGTGCTACCCCTTCAATGGAATCTTGGATGATGATGGAGGAAGGAGTTGTGGTTCGACATATGCTTACCACGCGTGTGGCAGGAGGAGTCCCTCCCCAAGTCTCGGTGGTAAATATGTTAGGCGAGAGTCGTCTATTATCACGTAAGTTGGTTGCGCAAATGCGAGCTACTCTCGCCAAAGGACGTCAGGTTATCTTATTCCTTAACCGGAGAGGATTTTCCTATTTTTTCCATTGTCGCAGTTGTGGCTTTGAAATGGTTTGTCCCCATTGTTCCGTTGCTTTAACCTACCACAAAGGGCCAGAAAGGATGATCTGCCATTATTGTGGGTACAATCGTTCACCCATTGCGGTGTGTCCTAGTTGTTCCTCGGTTGATGTGGGGTATGGTGGTTTTGGGACCGAGATGGTGGAGAAAGAGGTTCATCAATTCTTTCCCGATGCACGTATAGCACGACTCGACACCGACTCTGCTAAAGAGAAATCGATGGTTGCCAATGTGCTGAGCGATTTTCGAGAAGGGCGGCTCGATATTCTTCTCGGAACGCAAATGGTGGCCAAAGGGCTAAACTTTCCTTTGGTCGACTTGGTTGGGATTGTGTTAGCCGATAGTGGATTAAATCTACCTGATTTTCGTTCACAGGAGCGCACATTCTCACTCATTGTACAAGTGAGCGGCCGTGCCGGACGCTATAATAATGCCGGTCGAGTGATTGTGCAAACCTTTCATCCTGAAAACAGTGCGATTCGTATGGCTACTTGTGGGAACCAGTTAGAGTTCTATGCGCAAGAATTGGCTATGCGCAAAGAAACTTCTTTTCCTCCTTATACCCGGTTGGTGAATTTTGTGATACGGGGTCGGAATAAAGAGCGAACGTATGCAGAGATTGAACGCCTTTATGCGTTGGTTAAAGCGCTTATAGAAGCTTGTGAGAAAGCGCAACTTCCCACCGCCGAAATACCCGATATTCTTGGTGTTGCTCCCTGTCCTCTAGAGAAAATTGCCGGTAATTGGCGCCAACATTTAGTACTGCGTGGATTTCATGTTGGGCGTCTATTACAAATTGCAACAGCAGTTCATAAGGAATTTAAAGTTCCATCCGGTATGTATCTGGAAATTGATGTAGATCCCTTACAAATGCTCTAAACATTGACGATTGTTGTCCTTTGCGGGTATTATAAACCCATGTTAGATATATATACGTTAGGTGAAGAAATATTACGAGAAAAAGCTGAAAAAGTTCAAACTTTTGATAATGCTCTGGCTATTTTGGTTGATGCCATGTTTGATTCAATGGCTGAGTCGGATGGTATTGGTTTGGCGGCTCCACAAGTGGGAGTTTCTAAACGTTTCTTTATTGTTGATACTAGGCGCCCTGGTGAACGTTTTGTGTTTATTAACCCCGAAATTCTTGAAACTAGTTTTGAGCAGGGACTCTACGAAGAGGGGTGTTTAAGTGTCCCTGGGATGTTTTATGATATAATGCGTCCTTTAAAGGTGACTGTCCAAGCACAGGATATTGAGGGCAAGCCATTTAAAATTGATGCATCAGGAATCTTGGCGCGTGTCATTCAACACGAAAATGACCACCTTAATGGCGTGCTATTTATTGACCGTATGGAGGAAGGGGCTCGTGAAAAGTTAATTGCCGCCTACAATAGACGCCATAAACAACGTAAGTAGAGGAGTTATAGCATGGAGTGCAGTGACCTACGAATTCTCTTTGCCGGCAATCCTGCTATAGGTGTACCTACGTTGCAAGTGCTCGCGGCGACTTATAATGTCGTCGGAGTGTTAACTAATCCGGACAGACCGGCGGGAAGAGGGCGAACATTAGAAGCCCCTCCTATTAAACAGGAGGCTCTCAAACTCGGTATTCCTGTTCTACAATTCGATCGTCTTAAAAAAGATGCCCGCGATGAGGTTGTAAAATTGGCTCCAAACCTATTGATTTCTTTTGCCTGTAGCCATTATTTCGGACCGATGTTTTTGAATCTATTTTCTTTTGGCGCCATGAATATTCATCCTTCACTATTACCAAAGTATCGAGGTAGCGCTCCTATCCAATTTGCGTTACTCAATGATGAGGAGCAAACAGGTATTAGTATTCAACGTATTGCAGCTGAAATTGATAGTGGCAATATTTTGGCCAGTGAAACTATCGATCTTGATGGGACCGAGACAACCGCTCAATTGACGGACAGGGTTGCATTACAAGTGCCTGATGTATTGCTGAAAACACTCGCTAAGATGTGTGCAGGAGAAATTGTAGAAAAGGAACAAGAACATGCTGAAGCCACCTTCTCACGATTACTGACTAAAGAGGATGGTCTTATTGATTGGAAACAAAGTGCCAGAATGATTCATTGTAAAGTTCGGGCCTTTCTCCCTTGGCCGAGAGCCGTAACAACCTTTGAGGGGACTCCTTTGGCAATTACAGGTGTTTCTGGTTGTGAAAGTGATCCTGCAGTTAGTGATATAGAGCCAGGTACAGTTACTGCCTTTATCAAAGGTAAAGGACTGGCTGTCGTTTGTGGTGATGGAATAGTGTACATCAGTAGGCTCCAATTAGCGAAGAAAAAAGAGATGGATAGCGCTTCTTTTGTCAATGGAAATCCGCAGATTGTTGGATCTGTTTTAGGGAATTGAAGATGACAAAGAGAATTCTCCATTTCCTTATGTTCTTTTTGCTACTTGTAGGACTGCAATCAGGGTTTAGTGCCGATATCCAAGATTCTTTTGGAGATGGTCACGTCTCGATTGCAACCTATGGACTCAATGCAGCTCAGACACAAATGCGCCCAAAAGTTGCGCTTGTCCTTTCTGGTGGTGGAGCACGCGGTTTTGCCCACATTCCCATCCTTGAAGCTATCGAAGAAGCAGGAATCCC
Source organism: uncultured Spirochaetaceae bacterium (assembly GCA_964524755.1). Taxonomy (GTDB): domain Bacteria; phylum Spirochaetota; class Spirochaetia; order Sphaerochaetales; family Sphaerochaetaceae; genus JAQVOO01. Next base: position 16,182 of record CAZGDR010000003.1, on the reverse strand, counting down.
TATCGATATGGTGCTAGGGACTAGTATGGGTAGTCTTGTAGGTGGGCTCTATGCGGCAGGGTATTCACCCAGTGATATGCGCCGACTCATCCAAAGCCATGATATAGTTGAACTATTCGCTACATCAATGTTTCTCCCTTTGCAACCCCGTTTACTGCCTTTATCTCAAAATAACTACAACCTCTTTGTTCTTGGTTTTGATAAGGGAGGGGTGGGAGCTAATGCGGGACTTGTGGGTGATCAACGTATTCTCCAGATGTTAAATGATTCGCTTTCGCGAGTAGCCGGTATTACCGATTTCGATCGCTTTGTTATCCCTTTTCGGTGTATTGGAGCCGATTTGCTCACCGGTGAAAGAATTATATTCTCTTCCGGTTCGCTGGTAGCGGCAATCCGCTCTAGTATTTCTATTCCAGGGATCTTTACTCCTTACCCAGTTGAAGATAATTTAGTTATTGATGGAGGGTTAGTTGACAACTTACCTATTGACTTAGCTAAGGATCTCGGAGCTGATATTGTGATTGCGGTTGATGTTAACGCAGCCGGCTATAAAGCCACTGCTCAAGATTTAGAATCTTTAACAGCAGTGTTTGGTCAGTTAGTGGTTATCCTCACCAAAAATACAGTAGTAAATCAAACTAAGAATGCGGATCTTTTAATTACACCTGAATTAGGGCGCCATGGAATTCTCGATTTTATGAATGTACAATCTATTATTGAAGCTGGTGAACTCGCCTCTGTTACCTACAAAGAAGAATTTGAGGGACTTGCACAGCAGATAGCTCAAGACCGACCTCTAGAAATAAAGAACCCTGAACGTCTTGGCCGTTACTTCAGTTTGCCAGATGTTTTTGTTACCAATATTTCTCATCGCTCGCTGCAGATCAGTGGAGTTGAAGAGGAGCCGTTATTTAATCTCGCTCCGTTTGAAAAATATCTTGGATTACCGCTTGATACAACAAGGAAAACATGGTTGAACCAACAACTTAACGACTTGCGCAATACGAGCAATTATACCACTGTGACCTACGATTATACTGATGTCTATTTCTATAAATCTGATATGGTTTTAGGGACGTTGGAAATCCAAACACGAGAAATTACTCCCAAACGGGCCTCAATTGCAGCAGGAGCATATGGGTCTACAGCAATTATGTTTGACCCTAGTGGTTCGACTAGTTATGAGTTTCGACCTGATTTCGCGCTACGTTATAATCGTAATAAGCTCTTTGACTCCCCAACAAGTCTTTCGTTTACGGTATCTAGCGATGATGCAATTAACATCTCGACTGAATTGTTACATGAAATAATTTTGTCGTGGGATGTAGGTGTTACTATTGGATACACGACGGGAGGGATTCATCCCATGAACTTGCGCCATAGTGGCTTAAGTGCAGATCTTCGCGATAGGATGATTACGACTGGCTTATTTTTGCAATTTCATCCACAACCTCAATTTGTGCTGCAATTGGCTAATAATTATGATTTTATTTGGTTTGAAACGCCGCCTACTACTGAGGTCTTTATCCCTTCATTCCGTTTAGATAGCTCTTATGCTACTATTGCTCCCGGACTTTTCCCTCGAAAAGGGGGGCGGGTTGATATTTCTTTGCAAGTTGAAGGTTTTTCCCCATTCGGTTATCGCCTAGAGGCTAATGTGCAGCAAATCTTTGAGCTCGGCACACGTCACGCTCTTTGGTTAGATCTACGGGTAGGAAGTGCCCATACTGCTGTTCTCCGCCAATCCTCGTTGCTACATTATGGAGGAATCGCTGGCATGCCCTCCTATTTGGCGATGACTTTGGTGGACGATATGGTTCTAGCTCGGATTAAACATATCTACTGGATAAGTGACCGTGCTGTTCCTTTTGTGTTGCAAACAATGGTGACCATGGGAAGTCGGGGAGAACTAATGGGCAATTTGCTTAGTTCAAATCCATATGCTACCAACGTGGGCCTTCCTTTTTCAGCATTACAATCCCCCGAAGCCAGCGCCTCGTTAGCCCTTGGTTTCTCAATTGGAACTGTCGATTTTATAGTGGGAGCTGCGCTCGATACGAATTTAAGAACGGCAATCTTTTTAGAGGTCCACTAATGCAATATCCTTGGCGTGATTATAAATCTTTTCTTCTAGAACGCTACGGTGAAAAAGTGTATCGTATCGGATTGGATGGCGGGTTTTCGTGTCCCAACCGTGGTGTTGGACGTCTCGGGGGGTGTATCTATTGTGATGCAAAAGGCTCTTCGGCAGTGTACCAGCGTAAAGATGAAAGTGGGTATACCCACAAGAGTGCATTTGTCGAAGATATCGATACTACAAGTGATGAATCTGTCTGTATGAGCTTGGAGGATCGGCTTGGTTCAATTACACGGCAAGTTGAACGAGGAAAGCATTTTCTTGATGAACGCTATCCGAACTCAGCTAAGAGCATCTATTTTCAAGCTTTTACTAGTACATATGATACGTTAAAAACCTTACGTACTTTATACGATCATGCGTTACGTACAGGAGACTACAAGGAGTTTATTGTGAGTACGCGTCCTGATTGTCTTGAAGATCCTGTCGTAGACCTCTTATCGAGTTATCGGTCAAAAGTTGCGGCTGTCTGGGTTGAGTTGGGGTTGCAGAGTGGTAACGATGCTACACTAAAGTGGATAGGGCGTGGTCACACCGTCAATGATTTTCAAACAGCTTGCCAACGGGTAAAGCGAGCCGGTTTAGAGGTGAGTGCCCATATTATTCTCGGGTTTCCCCAAGAACATGAATTAGAAATCCTCAATACTGCTCGAGTTATTAATGAGAGTCACCCCCAGGCTATAAAAATACATAATTTACAGGTGATAGCTGGAAGTCGGCTCTATGAATTGTATAAACAAGGTGAAATACACATAGCTTCGTTCAGTGAACATCTTGCCAATACCATGCTGCTTTTACGTCATATTCCCTCCGATATTGTCATTCAACGCTTTGTAAGTGATACGCCGGCTCATCGTTTGGCCGCACCTCGTGATTTTGCTGATAAAAACACCTTTAATATAGCTCTGAAAAGAGAGATGTTACGTGTAGGAGCTTTCCAAGGAGATGCCCTGTGAAATATAGTTTTTCCACTTTATTACGTTGGTTTGGGATGGGAGCTACTCCTATTTTACTGGTGTTTGTTGTTATCCTTTCACTCACTCCTCCTTCAGAAATAGTTGGAGTTGTCTCTAAAGTTCCCTTTGGCGATAAGGGAGCGCATGCTATAGCGTATGCCGCCATAGCTTTCTGCATGCTCTGTGGAGTAGGGGTAAATAGTAAAGAAAATACTATAAAAAGCACTATACGACGTAATCGGCGTCAACTAATTAGTATAATGGTGCTCATCTTCATTATTGGGGGGATCATTGAACTGGTGCAACCACTCTTTTTACGTGGAGCAGAGTGGGCCGATCTCATTGCTGATTGTATTGGTGGCATACTTGGGATATCTTTAGGGGTGGTTGTTATAATTGGTGTGCAGCGATGGGAACAAAAAAGAGGGAATTAATGAAAAATGTACAGCCAGTAGCTTTAGTCTCGCTCATACGAGAAGCTTTACTAGAGGCGTCTCTCCATCTAGAACCTAGTCTTATGGCTCGCCTCGAGTGGATGCGTACAGAAACTTTGCATGCCATCGAAGCACTAAATCCAGATGACACCAAGCAACATCCTTATAAGGCTTCATTAGAAGTACTAGAAATGATTCAAGAAAACTTACGTCTGGCAGATTCCCACGGGTTGCCCATGTGTCAAGATACAGGAATGATCGTCGCTTTTATAGAGATTGGACCTGATGTCCCCCTTTCGATGCAGGCAATAGAAAGAGCTTTACTGGCTGGGGCTAAGGAAGCGGTACAAGCTGGATCCTTTAGGAATTCAGTGGTGACTGAACCGGTCTATGATCGTGTTAACACGGGTACCAACCTACCTCCAGTTATTCATTGGTTTCCCAAAGAAACTCCTGGGTTAACCATAAGTATGCTATTGAAAGGGTTTGGTAGTGAGAACTGTTCTGCTTTAACGATGCTCAATCCAACTGCAGGTCATGCAGGAGTCGTTGAGGCTGTCGTCGAGATGGTGCGGAGCTCTGGTGGTAAGCCTTGTCCTCCTATCGTTGTCGGGATTGGGTTAGGAGGAACCGCTGAGCGAGCGGCGTTGCTCTCCAAACGGGCCTTATTGCGAGAGGTGGGAGTTTCCCACACAGATTCTCGTTACGCTCAATTAGAAAGCGATATTTTTGATGCAATTCAAACCTTACACATTGGCCCTGGTGGTTTTGGTGGTCCCTTAACCGCTTTGGCGGTAGCCCTTGAGTACGAGGAGACCCATATAGCCGGACTTCCCGTAGCGGTCTCAATCAGTTGTTGGGCAGATCGGAAAGCTAGTATTGTGTGGGAGGGGCCGTATGCGTGAGATACATCTACCTTTTACCCGTGAAAATATTGAGAGCCTGAAGGCCTATGATCGTATTTTATTGAGTGGGAATTTGCTCGTCGGGCGCGATCAAGTCCATGCTCGCCTCTATAAGTCCTTACAAGAAGGATCTCCTTTACCAGTCTCGCTTGAAAGTGAAACAATCTATTATATGGGGCCAGCTGCTACGCCGGAAAATATGGTCATAGGTTCTTGCGGACCGACAACTTCAGCTCGAATGGATCCATTTACACCCGCTTTAATGGAAGCTGGTTTAGTGGCTACGATTGGTAAAGGACCACGTAGTAAAGCGGTGTTAGAATCTATTCATACCTATAAAGGGTTGTACTTGGTAGCTTTTGGTGGTTGTGGAGCTTTATATGCCACGAAGGTGATATCAAAAGCAGTTATTGGATTCGAAGATTTAGGTCCTGAAGCCTTACTGTGCTTAGAAGTGCGTGGTTTTCCGGTTATTGTTGGTATCGATAGTCAAGGTAACTCAGTCTTTACGTAACTTTTGGTGGACGCTAGCGAACTTTGCGTATACCATGAAAAAGTGGGGCAGGGGGATAAGGATGTAATGCATGGCAATGTGGCAACAACGATTGGTTCCCAAAATTCTATCTATCATGAGTTTGGTTTTGCTCTTAGTGACGGTAAGTTGTGTCAAAGAGCCAGTGGAAATTGAAAATGGAGAAGGTGTATCAACGCAGGTTACAGAGCCGGCCTTACCTGCCGTTCAACTCGCTGAGATCAACCAGGAGCCTTCGGGTATTGAATCTCTGTTACCCCCAGTAACACTAGAAGAACGCTTTAGTTATACCTATGGATATTTGCTCATGGAGACGGCCATGCGCGATGTGCAAGGCATTGATCCATCCTTTTTTGCACGAGGAGCGCTAGACTCAGGTCTAGATGATTTCCCTTTGATTGACAAGAGCTCTATGAATACGGTGCTGTACGAGTATCAGGATAAACTGATTACTGAGGCTGCTAAACGGATAGAAGAGCTTGCCCATAAAAACCTTGAAGATGCGGAGAGCTTTTTAGCTATAAATGGTCAACGAGAGGGAATCATTACCACTTCTAGTGGTTTGCAATACGAGGTTTTGAATGCCCCCGAAGGCGAAAAACCCGAAGAATCCGATACAGTCCGAGTTAATTATCGTCTCACCTATCTCGATGGTCGTGAAGGTGATGCTTCAATTCGAGGAATCCCCAGTACCTTCAATCTTTCTTCCATGATTCCTGGTTTTAGGGAAGGCCTTATGCTGATGAGTGAAGGCTCAAATTTCAGATTCTACGTTCATCCTGATTTAGGGTATGGTGCGACCGGTTCAACGCGGATAGAACCTAATACACTGTTAATCTTTGATGTGGAATTAGTTGAAATTGTCCCCTAATAGTGACGGTTATCCAAGATGGGGAGCAATTCTTCAAGATTCTTGATCTCATAGGTCGCAATAGTGTTTTTATCTTTTTCCATCCCATATCGATTTATCCAACAGGTATCTATTCCAGAATCGATGGCTCCTCGAATATCACTGGTAGGACTATCGCCAATTACTAAGGGGTTGTGGGAGGGATAGCCTGACTCTCTAGCCATCTTTAGGGCTATTTCAAAATACTCAGGATCAGGTTTACGAGCTCCTACTTCCTCGCTAATTATTATTGCTTCAAAGTAATGCTGTGTCCCATTGGCTGCTAAACGTCCACGTTGAATGTTCGAAATTCCGTTGGTTATTAATGAGAGAGGGTAACGACGTTTTACTAATTCATCGAGGACTAAAATGGTATCTGCATAGAGATGGTAAGACTGAGCGAGTCTTTCAGCGTATCGTTTTGCACTTAATTCTGGATCAATGGTTATTCCATAATGAGCTTGAAAACGGTGAAAACGTTCGATTTTTAGAATATCTAACGTGATGAGTCCTTGCTCGAATTCTAGCCATACTGCGTTATTGATTCTGCTGTAGGCTGAGATCGCTTCAAAAGTTGGTTCAATTCCAAGTTCGGTGAAAACTAGAGAAAGGGCCCACCTTTCACTGGCCATGAAATCCCAAAGTGTTCCATCTGCATCAAAGAATAAATGATCGTACATAGAATTCCTTTACATCGTAGTTTAAAAAGGTAATACTGAAACTATATAGATACTTTATAGTATAGGCAATGTTATGGCGTATCTTGGGAGGGTTGCATGAAACAAAAAAGACAATGGATTTTACGCGTATTAGTTGCGCTTGTGTTGATTATTCTCGGTGGTTTTATCTTGGCGAAAAAAGAAGTGTTTGAGCAGGTGTTTGTTATTGCCCTAGGGGTTGTAGCTATCATTACTGGTATCAATTCGCTCTCAACCATGAATAAATATTCTTTTGGCCGTTTTAATCGAGGTTCAACCTTGGTGAAGGGGATACTAAGTATTATTATTGGTGTGTTAGCAGTGGTGCTGCCTTTGGCGGTAGGTGGAACCGTTTGGCGTATCATACTGTATGTACTGGCCGCACAATTGTTACTTTCGGCAATTGTTATGCTTATAGATGCCTTCGCCGTGCGTGCAGTCGGGTTTTCTCCAACTCCTTTGATTGTTGAAGGGCTTGTCTCTTTAGCCTTAGCAGCTTTTCTGTTCTTATTCCCTCGTAGTGTTGCCGATCTTTTAATAACAATCTTAGGGATTATAGTTATAGTAGTGGGAGTGACTATAGGACTTTTAGCTTTTTATTCGAGAAATAAAAATGTTGATATAACGGTTGAAGCAGTGGATGTAGAAGTTGATGAGAATTGACGAAACTATTGACACAAGGGCTGACCTCAGATAATGTCATGTACATGAATAGAATATCTGCACTACATCTTCATCATCACGGTTTGGGTTCTTGATGGGATGCGTGTGCGTTGAATAAGTAATGACGGCTCCGCATTGTGCGGAGTTTTTTTTGTTTAAGGGGGTACATCATGACACGGTTAAGAATCGCGGTACAGAAAAGCGGTAGATTAAGTGAGCGTTCACTACAAATTATTCGAGATTGCGGGATTAAGTTTGGACCAGATTCACGGATACTGAAGGAAGAAGCTGAGAATTTTCCTCTCGAATTCCTCTATCTCCGTGATGATGACATCCCCCGCTATGTACATGATGGGGTGGCCGACATTGGTATCGTAGGACGCAATGAACATGATGAGCAGAATTATCCGCTAGAAGTGATTCGTGACTTGGGGTTTTCTAAGTGTCGTCTCTCTGTCGCGGTCCCACTAGATTTTGAGTATAAAGGATTATCTTCATTACGGGGTAAGCGCATTGCAACAAGTTATCCTGGTATTTTACGGCGTACACTAAAAGAAGTTGGAGTGGAAGCACAAATTTATGAGATATCAGGATCGGTTGAAATTACCCCCTCGATTGGGGTTGCCGATGCTATTTGTGATTTAGTGAGCACCGGAGCAACGTTAGTCAGCAATGGGTTGCGCGAAGTCGAGGCAATTTACCATTCAACGGCGGTGATGATTGGTCGCCAAGAGCTTTCAAGTGGAAAAAAAGTTATTCTCGATCGTCTCTTGCTCCGCATTGATGCGGTATTGAGGGCAGATGATTTTAAATATATCATGTTCAATATACCGAAAGAGCACCTAGATCAGGTGGGCGTTATCATCGGGGGGATTACGAGTCCTACGGTTACTCCACTCTTAGATACATCTTGGTGTGCAGTGCAAACGGTAGTACGCGAAGAGCGCTTCTGGGATGCGTTGGAACGACTTAAAGAGCTGGGCGCGCAAGGTATATTAGTAACTGCTATAGAAAAGATGGCAGACTAGAGGAGACTAATTCTATGGGTATAATCGAGCGTATTGTAAATCCGGAACTTAATGCTATACCCTCTTTGTTAGCGAGACCGCTTAGTGAAGCCAAATCGGTAGAGATGACCGTAGCTGCTATTATCGAAAAAGTAAAAGTAGAGGGAGATAGGGCGTTGTTGGCCTATGCTAAACAGTTTGAAGGCGCATCGCTCAATTCACTGATTGTCCCGTCCAAAGTGATTGAACAGGCTGAAAATGAGGTTGAACCTGCTTTACAGGGAGCCATAAAGAGAGCAAAAGAGAATATTTATAAATTTCACTATGCTCAAAAACCCTGCGACGAGCGGGTGGAGACCGAGACAGGAGTATTCTGCGGGCGTAAGAGTGTCCCCCTCGAAACTGTGGGTATCTATATTCCAGGAGGGAGTGCCCCCCTGTTTTCTACGGTACTCATGCTCGCTATTCCGGCTATGATTGCTGGTTGTAAAGAAATTGTGTTAGCGACCCCTCCACGCCGTGATGGGAGTGTTGATCCTGTAATACTGTATGCCGCTTCAATGAGTGGGGTCACTAAAATCGTGACCGTTGGAGGTGCACAGGCAATTGCAGCATTAGCCTATGGGACAGAATCTGTTCCAGCTGTAGATAAGATTTTTGGGCCGGGCAATCGCTTTGTGACGGAGGCTAAACAACAGGTTTCCACTAAGCAATGTGCTATTGATATGCCGGCTGGTCCATCTGAAGTTATGGTTGTCATTGATGCGAAAAGTAAGGAATCTTTTGCAGCGGCCGATATGTTGAGTCAGGCTGAACACGGTCCTGACAGTCAAGCTATTCTTGTGGTAGAGGCCCAAGACGAAGCTTCTGGACATGCCATTGTCGATCAAGTAGAAGCCGAGTTGAAAAAACAAATTGCCCATCTTTCTCGACGTGAAATAATTGAGGCTGCCTTAGCGCATAGCAAAGCTGTGATTGTTACCAAGCCGACTTTAGTGGCTCAGGTTATTAATGGGTATGCGCCTGAACATCTTATTCTCAACACAGCTAATGTTACTCAACTTTCACATGAGGTGCGGCATGCTGGTTCTGTCTTTTTAGGAGAATGGTCGTGTGAATCGATAGGCGATTATGCTTCAGGGACCAACCACACCCTCCCTACGGCAGGTTGGGCACGCTCTTATAGTGGGGTTTCTCTCGATAGTTTTTATAAAAAGATTACCTTTCAACGGATTACCAGCCACGGATTGCAAGCCATTGGGCCTGCTGTGGAACTTATGGCAACCGCAGAATCATTAGATGCTCACGCTGAAGCAGTAAGCATTCGTTTAGCATACTTGAGGAGGAATGATGGCTGATTTTACCATTACACAACTTATGCGACCGAACATTGTTTCGTTAGTACCTTATTCATCTGCCCGTAATGAATTTACGGGAGATGCAGAAGTTTTCCTGGATGCCAATGAAAATTGGCGGGACTTTGTGGGTGGACAGGGTCGGAATCGTTACCCAGATCCCTCACAGAAAGCATTAAAAAAGAAAATATCTACAGTGATGGGCCTTCCTGAAGCCAATTTAGTAATTGGCAATGGGAGTGACGAAATGATTGATATCTTGTTTAGGATTTTTTGTGTACCCCATAAAGATAAGGTTCTTATCATAGAACCAACCTATGGGGCGTACACTGTTTTTGCCGACATTAATGCGGTTGGGGTCTCTAATTGCCACTTGCAAGAGAATTTTAAACTTGATTTACAACAGATGGAGACTTTATGTCATTTAATGAATAATGGGAGTCCCCAGACGGGCATGCATAAAATGTTGTTCCTCTGTTCCCCTAATAATCCCTCAGGTAATAGCTTTCCATTGGAAGAGATTGCAGAAATAGCAGAGCGCTTTTCGGGTATTACCGTAGTGGATGAAGCGTATATTGAGTTTTCCGATAAACCCTCGGCTGTAACGCTGATGGATCGTTGCCCACGGCTAGTTGTTCTGCGTACGTTTTCCAAGAGTTGGGGATTGGCAAATGCCCGGGTTGGAATTGCCATTGCTCCCCCTGAAATAGTGAAAGCTATGCACAAGGTTAAATATCCTTATAACGTCAGTGGTATTGCTCAGGATATGGCATTAGAGGCCCTCAAGCATGCAGATGAGATGGCTCAAAGTGTAGCTGAGATAAAGATTGAACGAGCACGGCTAGCACAGGAGTTACCCTCCTTTCCGTTTGTAGAGCGTGTTTTTCCCAGCGATGCTAACTTCCTATTGGTACGAGTTACCGACCCCGATGGGCTGTGTGAGTTTTTACGTGATCGAGGAATTATTATTCGAAATCGATCTTCAGTGAGGGGTTGTTATGGTTGTGTGAGAATTACAATTGGCAGTCGTCAGGAAAATGATACTTTGCTGAACACGATGCAACAAATGGAGGTGTGATGATGGGCAGACGTTTAGCAACCATCTTTTTGGCCCTTGAAGGAGCTGTGGTTACAGTCTCCCCCTTGCGCTCTTTTGATGATATTGTATGGACTCCGAATCTGTTCTCTTCCTTGCGCAATGTCGCTATTTCGGGGCGTTATCGGTTGGTAATACTCCTCCAAGAAAAACATAACCAAGAGGTTCTAGATCGTGTGCTTGATACACTTTCTCAGCAAGGCATTGCTGTGGATGAGGTGCTCTCTAGTGATGCCTTAGAAGCCACACAATACGATCCAGTCCACTCTGTCGTCATTGCCCTTGACCCTTCTAGATTAGCTCATACGTTAGGGGTGCATCCCCTAGTCTTTACCGAATGGGAAGTGATAGATGCTCTTTTACTGGGTGACAATAGTGCTACTCCCCGGCGAGCGAGTATACATCGTAAGACTGAGGAAACTGCAATTACACTTGAGTTACTTCTTGATGGGACCGGTAAAGCAGATATTGAAACGGGTCTCCCTTTCTTTGACCATATGTTACACCAAGTTGCACGTCATGGACGGCTCGACATCATGCTGCGCTGTGACGGTGACTTAGCCGTTGATGAACACCACTCAGTTGAGGATGTGGCAATTGTATTTGGGCAGGCAGTCAGAACAGCTTTGGGTGATAAGCGGGGAATAAGCCGCTATGGATTTGAAATTGTCCCGATGGATGAGAGCTTGGCCCAAGTCGCTCTCGATTTCTCTGGTCGCCCTTGGTTTATTTGGGAAGCTGCTATTACTCGTCCTATGATTGGCTCATTTCCTACTGAAATGGTGTCTCACTTTTTTAAATCATTTAGCGATGAATCCAAATGTACACTCCACATGGAGGTCTCAGAGGGCAATGCGCACCATCAGGCGGAAGCTCTTTTTAAAGCATTTGGCAGGGCTATACGGACCGCAGTCTTTAGATATCCTGATAATACGGACTTGCCCTCAACTAAAGGGATGTTGTGATATCTTAGATTAGGGCGATAGAATCACCTTATTTGTGACAACGTTAGGAGGTTTTTAGTATGGTAATTATTCCTGCTATGGATATTATAGATGGCCAGTATGTGCGGTTGAAGATGGGCGATTACACCAAAAAGGAGGTGTATGGAGAAGATCCTCTAGAGATGGCGAAAAAGATTGAGGATGCCGGTCTCAAGCGTTTACATCTTGTTGATCTCGATGGGGCAAAAGCAAGACATATTGTTAATGTGAAAGTATTGGAGAAGATTGCTAGACACACCTCTCTGGTCATAGATGTGGGGGGAGGATTACAATCAAAACAGGATTTTGTTGATGTCTTCTCGGCGGGAGCAAGTATGGGTACTGTGGGATCGCTAGCAGCAAAGCAACGGGATCTCACGTTGGAACTGTTCCAGTATTGGGGCCCTGATAAACTGATCTTAGGGGCTGATTGTCGCAATGGGTTGATTGCTGTAGGTGGATGGGAGCATACTACCGACCTTTCTTTATTCGATTTTGTAGCGTCGTATCTACAAGAGGGCTTTACAAAAGTTATCAGTACCGATATTAGTCGAGATGGGATGCTCAATGGTCCCTCGATTGAGCTTTATGTTGAGCTCATGCAAACCATGCGTGACAAAGGGTATACTATTGAGTTGATTGCCAGTGGTGGAGTACGATCGATTGATGATCTTAATCAGCTGCATCAAGAGGGACTCTCTGGAGCTATAATCGGTAAAGCGTTGTATGAAGAGTGGGTAACGGTAACAGATCTAGCAGCCTGGGAGGCTGCTCATGGGAGATAGAATGAAAACTAAGCGAATAATTCCTTGTCTCGATGTACGCGATGGACGTACAGTAAAAGGGGTCAATTTCATAAACTTACGTGATGCCGGTGATGCGGTTGAGTTGGCTGCATTGTATGCTGCACAGGGTGCTGATGAATTGACCTTCCTCGATATTACTGCCACGCTTGAAAATCGTAGAGCCTTTACCGCTTTGATCCGTCGAATTGCGGATGTGATTGATATCCCATTCACAGTCGGAGGGGGAATTAGAAGTGTTGCAGATGGGGGAGCCTTGTTAGAAGCTGGAGCGAACAAGATTTCGATCAATAGCATGGCTGTCAAAGAGCCTGCG
>CAZGDR010000003.1:0-3308 GCA_964524755.1 uncultured Spirochaetaceae bacterium | reverse complement strand
CCTATAATTGCTTCTGGAGGTGGCGGAACAATGGAACATTTTCTCGATGTTTTTACGCGAGGCGGCGCTGATGCAGCCTTAGCGGCTTCAATTTTTCATTTTCGTGAAATAGCAATTCCAGAATTAAAGATTTTTTTGGATAAACATGGTATACCTATACGTCTGAACTGTTAAGGTGGAGGAGTATCTGATGCAGGTTGATTTTGATAAAGGAAATGGATTGGTCCCAGCTATTGTCCAAGATGCGGTGACTCATCGTGTCCTCATGTTAGGTTATATGAATGCTGAAGCTTTGACTATAACTCAAGAACGAGGCTTGGTTACCTTTTATTCACGAAGTCGACAGAAATTGTGGACAAAAGGGGAATCTAGCGGAAATTATCTTACCGTGCGCGAAGTTATTGTTGATTGTGACAATGATACGCTCCTTATTAAAGCAATTCCTTCTGGTCCAACCTGTCACACAGGTAGCGACACTTGTTTTGATGAAGAGAATAAGCCCAGTCACATGACTTCTACCGAGTTTTTATTCTATCTAGAAGAGATTATTGCTGATCGACGCGAACATCCAATAGAGGGATCCTACACAAATCATCTATTTTCACGGGGGATTAATAAAATTGCCCAGAAAGTTGGTGAAGAGGCTGTTGAATTAGTTATTGAGGCTAAAGATGACAACAAGCCCCTGTTTTTAGGGGAAGCCGCCGATTTGATGTATCATATGTTAGTATTGCTTGCCCAAAAAAATATCCGTTTAGAAGAGGTGATTGAAATCCTCAAGGGAAGACATTCCCGGTAGGTCTAATATGGCACAATCTTTTCACAGCGATCACACCAGAAAAGGTGTAAAAATATCTCTCATTTCTATAATTGCCAGTGTATTTTTATCTTTCCTCAAGCTCATGACTGGGATAGTGGGTAAGTCTTCAGCATTAGTTTCAGATGGAGCTAACTCGTTAAGTGATGTGGTGAGTTACACTGTAGTAATGGGAGGTTTGGCGGCCTCTGACCGGAAGGCTGATAGTGATCACCAGTATGGCCATGAGAAATTGGAGAGTATTGTTTCATTCTTGGTAGCAATTGCTATTCTCGTAACCGGTGTGGGGATTGGCTATGCGGGTATTAAGAATATAGGAGCATATGATTCTCTCCCGATTCCCTCAATCTTACCCCTCATTGGGGCCGTAATTTCTATTATTATAAAACTTGTTCTGTGGCGTTTAACAGTGCGTGCTGTGAAACAAACTGGCTTAAATTCCCTGCGGGCATTAGCTGCCGATCATATAACGGATGTGTTCTCATCTAGTGGCGCTCTTGTGGGTGTCATTGGGGCTCGGTATGGATTGCCGGTACTCGACCCGATTGCTTCGGTAATTATTGCGTTCCTAATTATAAAATCTGCCTTAGAGGTTTTTAAAGCGTCTTATCATGTTCTGATGGATGCTTCAGTCGATCAAAAAACCCGATTACAGTTAGAAAAATCAATTCTCTTAAATCCGCAAGTAAAGCGAATTGATTTGCTACGTACCAGAAGTAGTGGTAATGGGTTTTGGGTTGATGTTGAGCTTTGCTGTTGTCGCAATTTGCGGTTATTTGAGGCTCATGCCGTAGCAGAAGAGATCCATGACCGTATAGAACATGAGTTTTTGGATATACGTCATATTATGGTCCACCTTAATCCTTGTTTAGGGGATGAAGAATTCTGTGAAACCTGTACGCGTCGTGATGCGACTTAGGCTATGGCAGAGATTCCTTCTTGTAGCATTGAGTAAACAGCTTCTTCAATACCTACTATTTCTTTGTTTTCTTCGGTCCCTTTTCATGACTTGTACAGATGTCGTCGGCAGCATACCAACCCGTTAGTATCGCGGTGGGAATACCTGCTGGACTGTATGCCCATTGGCCACATTGATATACGTCGGGTATAACAGTCTTTACTGAAGAGGCAATTTTTTTGAGCTTATCAACTACCGGAGAAGGTTGCTCGAACGTCCATCCTGTGATGCCACCCTCACTAGAGTTGAACTGTTTTTCAATACTCAACGGAGAGGAGGAGAAGCGTAACTCTGTTTTATCTAGCAAACCATGAAATAGAGATTGGTTCAGCGTTTCGATCATGTTGTTTTCGACAAATAGTTTGAATTCGTCATACCATCCAGCTTCGTGTGCCAGACGTGCTAAATCATATTCAAACAAGAAGCTCACTACCAGCCCCGTTTTCCCCTTTGGTGACAGACTTGCGTCACGTAACGAGGGAATGGAAACTTCATACGTAGTTAAATCACAATATGTTTTCGTCCAAGCTAAAACTTCCGCTTTGCTGGCTGCTTTGCCTTTAGCTAGAAGGTTTTTCAGCTCAGACAAGTGCGTCTCTCCTAAACCCTGTCGGGATGGTGTATAAAATAGATGACCACTGGTAAGTTTAGCGAAGGCCTCTGGTGGTTGATCTACTCCAAGAAACAGTGAGAACACCGAATCTCCACCCCTCGTGGCAAAAATCTTTTTTGATTCATCCGTAATGGAGGTCCTTATTTCGCTATCTAATCCTGTGGTAACAATATTTTGATACAAGGATTTCAAGTCTGCACACCACAGCAATTTATCATAAGTATAACTTTGTCCATTGCTATCCCGAACCAATTTATGGGTAGGATCCACCGTGATGACTTCGGTGTTTACTTGGATACTACCTTTGTTTTCAAGCACTTTTTGTGCTAGTTTTTCAGGGAGTTTGCCTGTACCCCCTTTGGGATAGAGGTAGTCAAGATAGACATAAAAGTAGCCCAGCGCGAAAAATGTTGGGGTCCTTTTGAAGAAATGTTGGTCGATGATGTCATTAAGAGACTGGTTTGTAGATATTTTGCTTAGATATGTTTCAACTGGTTCGTTCATATGTTCCATGCGATAGACAGCTAGAAGGAATCTGCCCAACCAAGGCAAGAGTTCTTTAAAAAGATATGTACGATCTTTTCTGAAATTTTTAAAAACTGGATTTTCAAATCCATAAATAACGTGCATCTCTTTATAGATTTTATTTATTACTTGGAAGATTTTGCGTACATCCTCAATATTGTCAGGATATAGTTTTTCAAGTCCCTGCCGGTAGTGGTCAATACTCTCTTTAGAGACCATCGTGGTAATTTCTGATTCAACTCCAATGGTTACAGGGCTCTCTAAAAGCTCCATTTCTATGCCAAGGTCCTTCAGCATGGGCCTGATAATACCTGAATTCTCAATTGAACGGGCTCCGGTATCAAACACATACCCATCTCGAGAAAAAGAATTTAGCAAGCCCCCGCAGGTAGGGT
>CAZGDR010000002.1:75530-77141 GCA_964524755.1 uncultured Spirochaetaceae bacterium | reverse complement strand
GAGCATCAGATTGCGGATCTGGAGGTCGGAGGTTCGAATCCTCTTGGCTACATTAGGCGAGACCCTGCTGGAGAGATGTCCGAGTGGTCGAAGGAGACGGATTCGAAATCCGTTGTACCGTTTTCGGTACCGAGGGTTCGAATCCCTCTCTCTCCGTTTTGCTTTACGCCTTATGAGGACTTTGGAGAGATGTCCGAGCGGTCGAAGGTGCACCCTTGGAAGGGGTGTGGGCTCTAACCGGGCTCCGAGGGTTCGAATCCCTCTCTCTCCGTATTTCCCCCTTGGTGTTGATGATAGATTCTGTGCTATCACTCTTCGCCCAACCCCGTCAGGACCGGAAGGTAGCAGCGGCAAGCGAACGATTGATGAGCCACAGGCGATGTATCGGAGCCAAGGGGGTTTTTCATTTTAACGTACCCATGATATAGTCTACATGTCTGTCCAATGACAGTGGAGAAGTAATGGCATACGAAGTAACAGCTACACGAAAAAGACCGCAACTCTTCGATGGCCTAGTGGGCCAACAATTTGTGGTTTCAACTATCAAAAACTCAATAGAACAGGGACGAACCGCCCATGCCTATCTATTCAGTGGTCCAAGAGGAGTCGGCAAAACCTCGGCAGCTAGAATTCTTGCCAAAGCTCTGAATTGCGAACAGGGCCCTACCCCTTATCCGTGTGGTGTTTGTACCAATTGTACAGAAATCACCCGGGGGAATGCGCCTGATGTAATTGAAATTGATGGTGCCAGCAATACTTCGGTAAACGATATCAGGGTGATCAAAGATGAAGTTTTATTCCCACCACAAAGTTGCCGGTATAAAATTTATATTATTGATGAAGTACACATGCTCTCAACTAGTGCCTTTAATGCACTTTTAAAAACGATTGAAGAGCCCCCTTCTTATATTGTCTTTATCTTCGCAACCACTGAGACACAAAAAGTTCCAGCCACAATACGTTCGCGTTGCCAACAATTTCATTTCCAACTTATTCCATTAGAAAGTATAAAAAAAGTCCTTTCTGAAACAGCTCAAGAAGTTGGCGTCAATGCTGAAGATGAAGCCCTCTTTTGGATTGCAAAAGAATCTACAGGTTCTATGCGCGATGCTTACACGTTGTTTGACCAAGTCCTTGCCTTCAGTGGGGACACGATCACCCTCGAAAAAATTGAACAGAAACTAGGCTTAGCTGGTACTGATAAAATCTCTGCTATTATTGAAGCACTCCTTCTAGAACATCCAGATCAGGCCTTGCAAGCGTTAAACGGTCTTCTCGATAGCGGAGTTTCTGTTGAACAATGCGTAAAAGATCTTGGTGAATATATGCGAACATTGTTACTTATTCGGCGTAATATCACCAACGAATCGGTACTTGGTTTACAAATTAATCAGATCCCAGCTTTAATCAGAGAAGCTTACAGCGAGGAACAACTAGAAGCGGCCTTAGAACTTTTTTTACAATTATATAGAGATATACGATTCTCATTAAATCCACGCTTTGAACTAGAATTAGCCATCAGCCGTTTAACTAACCTGCGCAACATGGCTTCTTCTGTAACTCTGGTTAAAAAAATAGAACAATTAAAAGCTGCCCTTGGTTCGGGAGATT
>CAZGDR010000002.1:0-75430 GCA_964524755.1 uncultured Spirochaetaceae bacterium | reverse complement strand
AAACCAGCTGCTGCTCCTAAACCATTCACGAAAGCCCTGTTACCTGAATTAATTCAGGAATTAGCGGCTGAACGAGATCCCGTCGGTATGGTATTAAGTCAGGCCATAGATGTATATCAAGATGAAAAAGCTCTCCATTTTATCTTTGCTTCTAATTATGCTCTCGAGAATGCCAAGCAGAATGAAAAAACTTTGCGTGCCCTTATTTTCCGCCATACGAGATATGATGGTAACGTCGAATTCCTCAAAGAAGAGACAAGAAAAGAACCTAACATAGAAAAAGTTAAACCAACTAACAATATAGCCCAAACCATTGCCACCCTTTTTAGGGGTGAAGTATTACATTGATAATACGTAGGAGAAATCATGAATCCATTTGACCTCATAAAAAATATGCAAAGCTTACAATCTCAAATGCAGCAAATGCAGTCTAAGTTAGATCAATTACGTGCCACTGGAAGCGCAGGTGCCGGAATGGTTGAGGTAACTATCAATGGGAAGATGGAAGTTCAATCTATCCATATTGCACCAGAAGTTGTCGATCCCAGCGATATAAGTACTCTAGAAGTTCTCATCGCTTCTGCCTTTAATGGAGCTGTTCAAGACATTCAAGAACAACTGAAATCACAAGCCACATCCTTAGCAGGTGGGATGCCTGTATGACCGCATTGGAAACATTGATAAAACAACTCTCAAGACTTCCTGGAATTGGTCCTAAAAGTGCCTCTCGTCTCACCTATCATTTAATTAAAAGTGACCCTCACTACAATAAACTACTAGCAGAATCGATAGCAACGATTCAGGCAAAAATTTTCCCCTGTTCTATCTGCGGCAGTTTTACCGAAACTGATCCTTGTCCAATCTGCAACGATCCTAACCGCGACCGCACCCTTTTATGTGTAGTTGAACAACCGCAGGATGTAATCACTATTGTTGCCAGTGGCGCCTATAATGGGCTCTTTCATGTTTTGGGTGGAGCATTGTCTCCTTTAGAAGGAATTGGCCCCGATAAACTTGACTTCTCAAATCTATTAAAAAGAATGGATGAAGGAATTTTCCAAGAACTTATCATAGCCACAAACCCTACCGAAGAGGGCGATACTACCGCTATGTATCTACGGCATGTTTTGAAAGGAAGACCCCTTACCATCTCACGGCTAGCCTCTGGCCTCCCCATCGGAGGAGACCTAGAGTATGCTGATCGGTTAACGTTAGCTCGATCAATGCGTGGTAGAGTTGATTTCACAGAATAAAGCTATCAAATCTCTTTTTGTCTAATCATCGCCTCTAAAGCTTCATCGATAGCCTGAAAAGAAGTATAGCGGGGATTATATCCTAAGAGACTCTTTGCTTTTTCTATCGAACAGCAAGGACTCCTAGAGATGTGATCCATAGTAAACCAAGCATCTTCTTTCGATAGCTTGGCTTTCAATTCTTCTACAGGAGAGAATTCTAGATTTGGCTTTTGCCCGAAATAACGGTAAGCCCACGCAGCATACCCCCTCAAGGTTACCGCTTTGGCAGAAACACCATGAAAGCTCTCCCCTACAGAAGCACTATGGCGATTCAGACAGCACATGAATAGTTGAGCTAGATCATCAGCATGGACATGATGGACTGTTTCCAAACCAGAATTTGGCAGAATCAATGGCTCTCCACGCTTTATAGTACTCCACACAGCTTTGTTAAAATGGCCTTGAGGATTCAGCGGAGCCCAGCCAGGACCTACAATGTGACCAGGGTGAATAATTGTAGCGGGGAAAGATTCCACTCTACTTTTTTCAAGTAAGTACGCCTCTATTTCTGCTTTTCCAATACCGTACTCTCCAATCGCTGAACGTGGTTGATCTTCGGTTGTTGGAACAACTTCGGATGGGCCATGGACCCAAATTGAACCACAAGAAATAAAGTGCTGGATCTTCCCTTCAAGTGCTTCACAGAGTTGTTTGGCACTCTCCTTTGTAAAACAGATAAGATCAATCACCACATCCGGCTTCTCTTGAGCAATGCGTTTTCCAAACTCTCTCTTAGCTTCCAAAGCGTCTCTATCTACGTGTATTTTACGTACTAACCGCCAATGGGGATGATCTAAATAAGGTTTACGCTCTCCTCTAGAGACAGCAGTAACTGAGTGACCAGCTTCAACCAGACGAGGAATAAGATAGGTTCCAATATGACCTGTTGCACCAAGAACGACGACATGCATAAAGAATTCCTCCTATACAATTGTATTACCCTAGTCTAGGGTAAGGAGAATTAGCTGTCCAGTGAAATCTATTATACTATTGAGCGTTCTTTTTTAATGATATCGTAAGCTTCTTGGATAGAACGGAATTTCTCGGCAGCAAAGTTAGTAAATTCCTCGGGCAATCCTTTTGAGGCAATTGAATCAGGATGGAATTCAATACTGAGTTTCCGATAGGCTTTCTTAATATCATCGACGGAAGCATCTGGTTGTAGTCCCAACACAGCATAAGCTTTAGAAGGCGAAGCTGCAATTCCGCTATAACGTCGCATAATGCTAGCTAGGAGAGAATCTGAAATTCTAAATATCCTAGCAGCTAGTTCAATGAGACGCTCTTCAGCGCTATCAATGGTTCCATCGGCCGCCGCTACACGCACTAACACATCAACCATCAATTCTAAAATAGCTGGTTCATGGGCAAAGTTTTGATAGAACTGCGTTGCAAATTGCTCGAAAGTACCGCCTCCAGTCAATGCGGCATTAAAAACGCGTAAGGCAGCCTGCCTGCTTTGAAGATCAAGTTTTAAGTCATGTTGGATAAATTCTTCAACTTTACGTTGTTCTTCAGGTAATAACCGCCCATCAACAGTGGCAATACGGGCCAGCATTGAAAAAGCACCTACAAAGAATACCATCTGTGATTGCTGCTGAGCGGTGAAAGACCCAGCAGAATCAATCCGAGGTCCACTCATCTGATCAGCACGGTCAAACAAATTGCCGAAAGCAATTCCACCAATCATGCCCAACGGCCCGCCAATAGCGAGTCCGATGGCACCCCCAATTAGTTTACCTATCCATCCCATCTAACACCTACAGTTTATCAATTAGCATTGAACATTTGCCTGAAGGAATGGGAAGTGTTTTCTTTTTCTTCTCAGCTAGAATCTGAATAGTGAAGTAGTAGAGTTTTTCAGACTCCAACCTAATTTCCCAACCCCGAGGTTGTTTGTTACTTAAAATGGTAATCATATTGCGCTTGAGTGATAAACCTTCAATTCCCATGGCCTCTAACGAAGTCATCGTCCAATCAACTGTTTTACGAGGCAACGAGATCACCAGTCCAATAATCACTTCGATCATTAACGTAATAGTCACGAGACCCGTCATAGGGATAAATCGCCGCTTGGGGAAATCAGGAATGTTTTTACAAACAGAAGGACCCTCTTTACTGGGTAAATAGGCTTCCCACACATCTCCAATATCTTCCCCATCAGGGTGCAATGTATCTAGGATAAAATAGAGATGCCTAATCGCACATTCTCGCGCAAATTCAAACTGCTTATATTGTTCTAAGCCTTTTACCACCATATAGAGATTGAAAGGGACAACACCACCACGATACCCATCCCCCTCTTCTGAAAAATCAGGGTCAGCTACAGGAATCGTTGGGAACGGGTTTTCTGTGCCAAACATCTTTGGATCACTGAGATGTCCAATAAAACCATCGGCTCGCTCTTCATTTGGAATTTCAGCTAACAGCGTCCAATAAGCCCCGATATGTTTCCGCTTTGTCCTCTTCTCCTTCGCATCTAAATCATAATAAAAGAGATCCTTAGGATCCCACATAAGTGAATTGATACGGGTTTTCAAAGAAAAATAGAGCCGTTTATAACGGAAACTTAATTCTTTATCATTTAAGATATCACCGATTGCCGATAAATAAAGGGCATTTACCGCCAATTGGGCATTAAAATCGACGGGGTAATACATAGTATCTCGGTCGATGTTCCCTAACATACAGGCTTCTGCAGGCACTGAATAGAGACCATTTTCACGAAGAAATGTATCCTTGAGCCAGTCAAAATGCCGTTCTAAAATGGGAACAATTTCTTTTAATCGCTTTTTATTTCCAATCTTATGGTAAAAACCATGCTCAACATAGGCGAATAGAGGAGGACAAACACCCTCCGGATTTCCTTTTGTCAACTGAACAGTTCCATCTTCCATGGAATAATCACTTCTTATTGCACCAGAATCCTCTTGCTTACTATAAAAGAAATCTATCATTGGATAAGGAGAATAAGCTTGATTACTATACACAAGAAAAAGAGCTGCCATACACCCATGGAGCTGGTTGAATGTTTTCTGTCCTGGGTAACTAAGGTAACCACCAGAGAGTCCATTCTCTTTAGTCCCTTGCGCCCAATATTCATCTACCCAAACCCAGGTTCTGTCGTACATATCAACAAAATCCTGGTCGTAAAAATGTACCGATGGTACCATATCTTTGATCAACACCTACTCCTCATAAAAACTCTCGAAAAAATATAAAAACACGCACTATAGAGGATACACTGACACAGCGCATTAGTCAAATAATGACTACAAATTCCTTATAAATTTCAACTCACCTGGAAATAAACGAACAGAAATAGAACGACAGGCTCTCGAAACTTCCTCGCCATCCGCATGACAAACTAAAACATCCTCTTCAGCCGTGATAGAAACGTCAGTAGAACGAAACAGAGAGAATCGATCTGTTTTTAATTGAGTGCCACCAAAAAACCTAAAAGCATAGCGAAGTATCTCACTTTTCTTCACCGGTTTATTAGCATAAACGACATCCAGTAATCCGTCATCTAATTCTGCTTCAGGCCCCATAATAAACATAGAGCCCATCCGTCTCCCATTGCAGAGAGAAATTTGTTGTGTATCTAACACAAATTCTTCATTTTCGTTTCTCACTGTAACCCGCATGGGATCAGGAAAATGTAATAAAACTTTAATAAAGCCTAAAAGATAACTCAGCATACCGCTTATACGTTTAAAATCTGAGGCCATGAAATTCACTAACGGTTCAATTCCGATCCCGACGCCATTAACAAAACAACGACCTTCAGGAAATTTTCCTCCAAACAATTCACCATAATCTATCGCTGACCATGAACCAGAAGCAATTAAAGCACATCCCTTTTTAATGTTTTTAGGAATCTTGGCGAACCAAGCAAAATCATTGCCTCTCCCAATAGGGAGCAACCCGACTACTGGAGATTCTTCCTGAGAAAGACCTAATTCACGTGTCGCGCGAATAACTCCATCAACAACTTCATTGACGGTCCCATCGCCACCTGCAGCAACAATGGTTCTGTGCCCAGCGAATACCGCCTCCCGTGCCAGTTGTATCGCATCTCGAGATCTCTCTGATAAAACCAACCTAAACGGTATGTTTTGCTTAGTAAAACAATCTTCAATTGCCTTGCGGTGGTGGAGTGCCCTTCCTTTTGCCGCTTTCGGATTCAATATAATAAAGATCTCAGACCTCTTGGGGATATGTGGCATAGGCAAATCCTTTTGATTCATTGATAGTCAAGAGAACATCATACCCTATTTACACTAGATTTTCAATCCACTATAGTGCTTTCAATGAATAGAAATAGATCCTACCTTGCCTTCAGTAGAGCCGATATGGAAAAGAGAGGCTGGAGTGAAGTCGATATTGTCTTTGTTTCAGGGGATGCCTACGTAGATCACCCCTCTTTTGGCACAGCACTTCTAGGGCGTTTGTTTGAATCACATGGCTATAAAGTTGGCATTGTTGCCCAACCACGTTGGGACAGTGCTGAAGACTTCCTCACTTTTGGTATACCTCGGCTGTGTTGTATGATTTCATCCGGCAATATTGATTCCATGGTGAGCCACTACACTGCCAATAATAAGATTCGCAATGATGACCCCTATTCACCAGGAGGTAAAGGGGGGTTCCGCCCTGATCGAGCACTCATAACCTACAGCAATCGTACCCGGCAAGCATTTGGAAAAAAAACTCCTCTTATCATTGGAGGCTTAGAAGCCTCCCTTAGACGTCTGGCCCATTACGATTTTTGGAGCAATAAAGTTCGCCGTAGTGTCATCCTCGATACAAGAGCTGATCTACTTGTCTACGGTATGGGAGAATTGCAAAGCCTTGAAATCCTTTCTCGTCTAGCCAAAGGAGAACCGGTACAAAATCTCACTGATATTCCGGGCACAACTGTCAATATCCCACGTAAAGAGTATGATCAGTACCTACAACAAAAAAAAGAATATAGCGTGGTACCCCTCCCTTCCTACGAGGAAGTTTCTGAACGGGATACCCAAAGTAACACTCCCACATCAATGGCTCAAAGAGCTTATGCTGAGGCTTTCCAAGCCCAACTAAAACATGAAAACCCTTTTCTCAAAACACTCATTACTCAAGCCAGTGGCGATCGTATTATTGTTGTTAATCCTCCAATGCGTCCTCTTACTCAAACTGAGTTCGATGCTGTACAAGAACTTCCTTATCAGCGCCAATGGCACCCCTCCTACAATGACAAAGGAGGAATTCCAGCTTTATCAGAAGTTCAATTTAGCATAACGAGTAACAGAGGATGTTTTGGGTCGTGTTCTTTTTGCGCGATTACAAGCCACCAAGGTCGAATCATAACCAATCGATCGATAGCCTCCTTAGAGAGGGAAACCTCTGAAATTACTGCCTTGCCCAATTTTAAAGGCAATATACACGATGTAGGCGGACCAACTGCTAATTTTCAGGATATCGCTTGTGAACAGCAGAAAGAAGTTGGACCGTGTCAAAACAGAATGTGCTTATATCCTGATCCCTGTTTAAACCTTCAGGATTCTCATCCAGCTTATCTTGAACGCTTAGGTGCTATAGCGGCTGTAGATAAAGTAAAACGAGTCTTCATCCGCTCTGGAATACGCTACGATTATCTGTTAGCTACCGGCACGAATGAATCTCGCCAACTATTCATGGACCGTCTCGTTAAGCATCACGTCAGTGGGCAGTTACGGGTAGCCCCTGAGCATATCGATCCAGAAGCCCTTGCGGCAATGGGAAAACCCAAAGTAGCTTGGTATGAACAATTTCTGAAAAGTTTTTATGAAACCACAAAACGTTCCGGCAAGGAACAGTATTGCATCCCGTATTTTATTGCGGGCCATCCAGGCACTACTTTAGACGCTGCTGTTTCACTTGCTGTCTACTTACAACAGACCCGTTTTATTCCGGAACAAGTGCAGGAATTTTATCCGACCCCTGGCACGATTGCCACCTGCATGTATTTCAGCGGTCTTGATCCTAGAGTCGGACACAACTTTGCTCCAGTACATATTCCAAAGGGAAGAGAGCGACGTTTACAGCGAGCTCTACTGCAATACAACAATCTAGAAAATAGAAAATTGGTGCTGGAAGCTTTAAAGATCACAAACAGGAATGATTTAATCCCAAAACTACTTGGTTCAAAGCGAAAAAAGTTGTCACAGCGTACTAAAACTGATAAATATTAGCCATGACTTCAGCCCAACCGCTCACCTTACTGGAAAGCAAAAAGGAATTTTTTTCTCGTCTCATGCGTTTAGCATTTCCTATTATGCTCCAAAATCTCCTAGTAAATTCAGTCTCTTTTGTCGACACTTTAATGATTGGGCTGGTTGGAGAAACGGCTTTAGCTGCAGTTGGTCTCGCTAACCAAATGTTTTTCTTGATTACCCTTTTCTTTTTTGGAGTCAGCAGTGGAGCAGCTATCTTTATTGCCCAATACTGGGGAGCTGGAGACCGCACATCCATGCATAGGATTATGGGAATAGCATTAGTGACCAGTCTTTTGGGAGCATTGTTGAGTGCTCTTTTCTCATTTTTCTTCCCAAAAATGATTATGCATATTTTTACCGATGACCCTGTTGTAGTAACAAAAGGAGTCGAATACTTAAAGATTGTAGCGATTAGTTATCTATTCACCGCAGTCGTGATGGTTTTCTCAACTTCACTAAGGGTCACAGGAGATGCCAAAACACCCCTCTATATCTCTGCTTTCTCTATGACTGTAAACGTAGTCCTTAACTATGGATTCATTCTCGGTAATTTTGGATTCCCACGGATGGAAGTCCAAGGAGCCGCTTTAGCTACAACACTAGCTAGAGGCACTGAAGCAATCGTACTCATTGGGTTCATATATAAAAAGAAACGTCCCAGTGCTGCTCCTTTACGAGAATTAATTTCTTTTAATAGAATTATGGTGAAAAGATATTTTTTCACCTGCACTCCTGTTATTCTCAACGAGATCTTCTGGTCTTTAGGGATGACTGCCTATAAAATTGCATTTTCTCGAATGGGGACAGACGTCATTGCTTCAATCAACGTTACGGAAGCCATTCAGGGTCTTTTCTTTGTCGCACTCATGGGCATCAGCAATGCAAGCGCCATTATGATTGGGACAAGAATCGGAGAAAATCGTCTGGCCACAGCTAAAGTATATGCCTCCCGTCTCTTATTAATTGGGTTTTTCACTGGAATTATTATAGGAGTAGCCCTCATAGGTCTCTCGCCATGGCTCCCAATCCCATTTAACCTCACCCCCTCGGTGGCCCTGATGACAACCCGTTCCCTCATCGTATTAGGAATGCTAATTCCGATTAAAGCCTTTACTATGATTTTAGTCGTAGGCGTTCTCCGTTCTGGAGGCGATACACGTTTTTCAATGGTTACCGAATTAGCTGGAGTTTGGTTAATTGGTGTCCCTTGCGCATTTCTTGGTGCTTTGGTTTTCCATATGCCAATTTATTTTGTGTATCTTTTCGTGGGGCTCGAAGAAGTATTTAAGTTCTCTGTTGGAATAATCCGTGTAAGAAGTGACAAATGGATTCACCGCTTAACGGAAGATACACCTACGGTCAGTACACCGACTTTGACTTGACCAGCACCTCAACGTTCCGTATATTTTAGACAGGAGGTACACCTATGGGTACCACTGTTCTCACGAATGGAACCGTAATCACTGGTTCCGCAAAATTACCGAATTGCGGCCTGTTTATTGATGCCGATGGAACAATCGGTGATATCTTCAACATGAAGCGTTTCCATCAGAAAAACTTCCCCCCCAGTGCTCAAATCATTGATGTCAAAGGCGCTTTCATTACACCGGGATTCATCGATACTCACTTGCATGGAATTGGGGGCTTCGGAACCGATGACTTCTCTACTGCCTCTATCTTGGGAATGTCCGAACGTTTAGCTGATTTTGGTGTGACTGGTTTTTTCCCCACAATTTATACTGATAAAATTGAAAACATGCTCAAAGCTATAAAAGCAGTAGTAGCTGCTATTGGCGATGAAAAAGGGGCCGAGATCCTTGGCATTCACGTCGAGGGCCCTTTTATTTCAAAAGCCAGAGTTGGCGCACAAAACCCGGAAGGGATTGTACCGGTGAATATTGATCTTTTTAATACTATTCTTGAGGCCGGAAAAGGCCATGTTGTTTGTATGACAGTAGCTCCGGAACTGAAAGGGATGCGAGAATTAGCACTCTATGCTATTAAAAAGGGTATCGTTTTACTCGCTGGCCATACAAATGCTACCTACAAAAACATCATTGAAGGTATGCAGGTAGGAATACTTCATTCAACCCATTTTTTTAATGCGATGAGTCGCTTACACCATCGTAACCCTGGTACCGTCGGAGCGATATTAATTGAACAAGACATGCAATGCGAAGTTATTGCTGATGGAGTCCATGTCCATAAAGATCTTGTCAAACTCCTTCTAAAAGGCAAAGAAGTCAGAAATGTTGTTCTCATGACCGACTCTTTAAAGCCTACTGCACAAGAATCAGGTCCCATGATAATCAATGGGGAATTAGCCATTCTTGGTGAAGATGGAGCCTTTCACCTTGCGAAAGACCCCGACACGATGATGGGCTCTGCTCTTACCATGCTTCAGGGAGTCAAGAACCTTGTTGATTGGGAAATCCCCATCGAAGCTGCTATCCAAATGGCCACCGCTAATCCTGCAAGAATTTATGATCTATCCCTTATGGGTAAGCTCATTCCTGGATATTTAGCAAATATTGTCGTATTTGATGAGAACTTTGCCATCCAAGGCTCCTTCATTCGTGGTAAGATAGTGAGAGATAATTTTTCAAGATAATCATCATGTGAAGGAGAAATATATGACTATACCAGAAGCTTCAAGACGTGCGATTGAAGGACTACAATCAAAAAATCTTTGGAAATATTTTTTAGACATTTCCTCTATTCCTCGCGAATCGGGCAATGAGACAGGTGTCCGCAATTACCTGATTGAATTTGCGAATTCGCATGGAATGGAACACCACACAGATAAAACTGGAAACGTTATTATAAAAGCAGCAGCTACCAAGGGTATGGAACATCTTTCTTCATTAGCTTTACAAGGTCACATGGATATGGTGTGTGTAAAAGAAGAGGGCGTTACCCATGACTTTACAAAAGACCCCATTATCCTAAAACGTGATGGTGATTGGTTAAAAGCTGAAGGAACTTCACTTGGAGGTGACAACGGAATTGCCATCGCCCTCATACTAGACTTATTTACCGACCCCAAAGCTAAACACGGACCACTTGAAGCCATCTTTACGGTTGAAGAAGAAACAGGTCTGGTGGGAGCCTTTGGTCTCGATCCAGCCTTTATATCAAGTCGCAAAATGATCAACTTAGATAGTGAAGAAGAGGGAGTCTTCTATATTGGCTGTGCTGGTGGCGTAGAAGTAAATGCAACTATTGCATCTCATAAAGAGCCTATCCCTAATAATGAAAGTATTTGGAATATCACCATCGATGGATTGCTAGGAGGCCATTCCGGTGGAGAAATCCACACGCAACGAGCTAATGCAATTTCAAGTATGGCTCGATTCTTACGTACGGCTGCTGACCTCGTCCCCATTCGACTAGTCTCTATTGAGGGGGGGACTAAACGAAATGTCATTCCAAGTATTTGTAAGGCTACCATCACCATTCCCGAAAAATCTAAAGATAAACTACACAGTAGTGCAACTGCTGTTCTGGCATCTCTCAAAAAAGAATACGCCCATGCTGACCCCAATATCCAGCTTACAGTAACCTCCTCTACGCGTGAATATACCCATGCAGCTTCTAGAGCGCAAAGCTTAGCTCTGATAAATGCTTTGTTTTTAGCTCCGCATGGTGTTGAACGGATGAGCGAAACCATTCACGATATGGTTGAGACCTCTTCAAACATGGCTATAATCCGTACAGAAGAAACAGCGTTCACCTTAATTACCAGTCATCGTTCTTCAGTGCAATCAGCTCGTGATCATGTGGCGCAAAAAGCAGTGGCTGCTTTTGAAACAGCAGGCGCTAAAACAAGTTTGGAAGGTCCATATCCCGCTTGGACACCCAATCCAGATTCACCTCTAGCTGCCTTGTGTGCTAAAGCCTGGAAGGGCTTCACGGGTAATCAAGCAAAAATCACAGCTATTCATGCTGGGTTAGAGTGTGGAATTATTAATTCTTTGGTGGACGGAATGGATTCAGTCTCGTTAGGACCGAACTTACACGATGTACACTCGACCAAGGAAAAGTTATCAATCTCCTCAACTGAAAAGATTGCACAATTTTTACGTCACCTCGGTCCTATCATTGAATAATAGCTATATAGAGTAACACTTCAGGCCATCAAATGATGGCCTGAAACAATAGCTATACGCATCTTTATAGCACTATCTACACAAATGTTACTACTTTATCGTGACATGCTTACGATTTTTGGCGCTCTTTACTCCATTGCTTTATGCTGAGAGCAAGATTTTTTGCCACTTCTATAGCTTGTTTCTGATCACTCTCTTTAGGTGCCCCTTGGTATTCAATAACACCAACACAATCCCACTTCAGAGATTCTACAAAAGGTTCGAATTGTTTTTGCGCACCACCCGACCAACCGAAAGATCCAAATCTCATCACTTTCCTATTATTTAGATGACTACGTTCAAGAATGTCGAGTACATGATACATGGGTGGAAACATCTTATATTCATACGTAGGCATGCCGATAACGAGGCCGCTCGAGCGCCAAGCCGAAGCAAGCACAAATGAGACGTGCTCTTGCGGAACTTCGTGTACATGGACAGTAAGGCCTTCATTTTCAAGGGTCTCTTTTATAAGGGGGACTAAAGCTGCCGTATTTCCATACATGCTACTCCAGACGAACGTTACCTCATCTTCAGCAGGCCCGTTCATATCTTCAGCTAACTTCTTGTATAAATCAATTATTTGCTGAGGGTTTTTTCTCCAAACAATACCATGACTCGGTGCCACCATCGCAATATCTAGCGCTTCCAGTTTTTTAATGCCTCTTAGAACAAACTGACTAAATGACGAGACAATATTAGCGTAGTAGCGCTCCGTCTCTGGAATAAGAAGAGCCCATTCCTCAGCTGTTAATTCGTCATCAAAGCAGTGTTCGTACTGCCCAAAAGATCCAAAGGCATCACAGGAAAATAAGATTTTGTCTTCTGGTATGTAGGTCATCATAGTCTCAGGCCAGTGTATATTAGGAGTCTCTTCAAACACTAATGTTTTACCCCCTAAATCGACACTATCGCCTGAACCCACTGCTCTCACGTTTTCAGAAATATTATAAAACGCCTCCACTAAAGGAACCGCTTTTTTAGTACAGAGAATCTTCATGCGTGGATTCTTTTTACATAACGCCGCTAACGATCCTGTGTGATCAGGCTCCATATGGTTAAGGACGAGGTAGTCTACATCTGCAAATGAAAGGTTCAAAGCTTCTAGCTGTGCCTCTATCGAACTGACAGCACCTTCCCAATCTTTTACTAGATCAATAAACGCAATACTATCGGTTCCCTGTACTACATACGAGTTTAATAAAACTCCGTGTGGTATTGGCCAAATACCTTCAAACAAATCCCTGTCGCCTATACGTGCGTATACCCGATGGATACCCGGTTTCAAAGTGTTAGGTTTCATACGCCCTCCTAAATGCTCTTTACTTATATCATAAGTTATGGGGTTTTGGTAGCGCACTTTCAAATGACAGCCACTTGCCGACGTAACAAATTCATTGTTTTTTGCCGTTCTCTCCAATCAGGCATGTATGTTTCTAAAAACAACTTAAATTCTGGACTGTGATTGAAGTAATACAAGTGCCCTACCTCGTGCAACGCTACATAATCTATGAGTGACTGCGGTAACATTAACGAACGTAAAGCAAAACGCAATTCACCTTTCTGAGAACAACTACCCCAGCGTTTGGGATAGGAAGCTATCTCCACCGTTGTTAGTTTAATCTTAGGGGGTTCTTCTATGATACTTAGCCATCGCGTTACAAGCTTCTCATAAAGCTCGTTTCCAAATGTTGCATACCACGTTTCAATCGCTTTACGAATAGCCGTCTCACCAGCGCCCTTGCGAGTTTTCACAATCAGTGTCGTTCCATTTCGGCTACAATTAGTCACCCGAGCCTTACCGTGTTCTACCTGTAAGATATGCTCTTCACCGAGCACTAAAAAACAATCTCCTGTTGTGTAGGTATGAGCCGGTAAGGGAGAAGGAAGTTGTAGAACCTGTGCGACTCTTGTTTTTATCCACTCCGAGTTTTCAGAAATGACATCTTCTATTACAGATGAGGGCGTAGAATAGGGCACAGATACAAGAACTAGGGCATCATCTGTAATCCGCAATGAAATTCGCTTTCTATTTTTTCGCCTTTGCACTTTATACTGTACTTTAGATCTATTTTTTACTACACTCATATTATGACCCATACATCAACCAAGCAATTACACTTGCAACAACCCTTAGTCTATACAAAAGAACTTTCAGGTTCTCTTCCTTGCCATGAAGCATACGATTTACTTCTGGAGCAACTTTCCCAAGCTCCTATAGGAACTGACGCGCTTTTAGCATGCAAAGCACTATTAACTGCTGATTTATACAGTGTCTCATGCCTTGCTGCATATTATCGTTTTCCTGACGACACATCCCCAGCAATCAACACAGTTGAAGCTGGTTCATACCTGTTTTACCAAATGCCTTTTGCTCCAACCGAAGGGAAGCATCTTATGCCCCTATTAAATCGTTTCGCAACTGACTTCAATTATTCTCAAGTAAAGGAACACCCTTTCTCTATCCGCTTATATAAAGAACGACAATTTGAAGTTACAGTCCAGTTTATAGCTCCTATCCGTACCATACAGGGATAAGAAAAGGGGCCGCAAAGGTGATAATGACTCCATGCGCAATGGCCAGTGGAACAATCGTATCTCCTAAACTTTTTTTAAGCAACGGGAGGGTAACATCCATACTAGTTGCCCCTGCAATACTTACCGAAGAGTAAGAGAAGTGGGAGAACGTAGCTAGTAATGGAATTAATATAAAAGCAATCGTCTCACGAAAAAGATTACTTAGAAACGAAACGGCTCCTAATTGAGGATCGCCTAAACTACTGATTAATACCCCAGAAAGAGAATACCAACCAAATCCAGAAACGAGTGTTAACGATTCACGGATAGAGTATGATGAAAGTAAGGGAAGAGCCAAAGCCCCTAAATAGGTTCCCATTATCGTAGAGAGCGGCAACAGAATCATCAAGGGAGATTTCAACAAAGGTACAAGATTGACCCCATTTTGTACCATCTGCATTCCCACCAAAAATAACATAAAATAGAGCACGACTGTAATCATCGAATCATCAAACCAATTAAACCAATTAGTAAGATAGGCGCAAACAAAACCTGCAATTACATTCCCAATCATGATCGCAGGCGTTTTTAAACGACCCCAAGTAATGCGTTGTCGAACCCGTTCAGCCGGACTTGAACGTTTCGATACTGCCAAACCGAGTAATCCTGCCGTAATAATACATCCTACCATTACTAGAAGGGTAGCGAGTAGCGCATCTACTCCTATTTGCATAATCCGTGAAATAATATTAGGGATGCGTGCTGTATTAACCCCCATCAGGAAAAGCAGGAGATATAACACACCATCGAGAACCTTACTGATAATACCATGAAAACGTTCTTTGCCCACAGCCTTAGCAGCAACTACCCCTAGACCAAGACTCATAAATAATTTCACTAGGTACCAAAATGTTTGCATGTCACCACAATAACGGAATCGTTCTCGTTGCTCAAGCAAGTCCTTGTACCTTTTGCACATCATAGTTATATTTGTACCAACGCGGAGGAATCAAGGTGACAGTTGAAAAGATCAGTGACACGATGCAACGGCTAATTTGTGCCGATGGTAAAGAAATAATATTAATCGGAACGGCGCATGTTTCCCAAGATAGTGTCGAGGAAGTTGCAAGGACGATAGAAGAAATTGCACCTGACCGTATTTGTGTCGAGTTAGATGACAGTAGATACAAGTCTAAAACAGAGAGCCAAGGTTGGGAAAACTTAAATATCAAAACGGTACTTAAGGAAAATAAAGGATTTCTCTTGTTAGCTAATATGGCTTTATCTTCATACCAGAAGAAATTGGGCATGCAGATGGGAGTCACTCCTGGGGATGAAATTATGAGAGCAGCTGAATTAGCAACCGAAAAAAACATCCCCCTCTCTTTTTGCGATCGAGAAATTCAAGTGACATTCAAACGGGCTTGGCGCCTCTCAAACGGATGGAACAAAATAAAACTGATTTCCACCCTCCTCACTGCCGTATTCTCAAATGAAGAAATTAGTAGTGAAGAGATAGAAAAACTCAAAGAGAAGAACGTCTTACAATCTATGCTGGATGAAATGGCAGAAGAACTTCCCACTATTAAGCGGGTTTTAATTGATGAGCGAGACCAATATCTAGCATCAAAAATATATGAAGCACCTGGATCTCGTATTGTGGCTGTAGTTGGTGCTGGCCATGCCCCAGGCCTAGTAGCTCATATGGAGAAACTTGATAACAAAACAATTAGTGCCGATGTATCGGCAATTTCCACCGTTCCGGCCCCCTCATTAGTAGGTAAATTTTTCTCTTGGGGTATCGTTATTGCACTCTTAGGAATAATTGCTGTAGGTTTCATCCGGTCGGGCTGGGACCAAGGCCTTGGAATGTTTTTATATTGGTTTGGATTGAACGCATCCCTAACTGGTCTAGCAGCGATCCTTTCACTAGCTCACCCCGTAACAATCATCCTCTCTATGCTGGCGGCCCCAATAACAGCTCTCAGTCCAACTCTAGGAGTTGGTATGGTAGCAGGCTTAATTGAGGCCACCATGCGTAAACCACGGGTTAAGGATTTTGAAAATGTCTCAGATGATATTTTGAGCTTTAAGGGTTGGTTCAAAAATCGGATCATCCATGCCCTACTCATTTTTATGACTACCAGTATTTTTGCTTCCATTGGAACTTTCATAGCCTTCCCTCTTTTAATCAGCAAACTGAGTGGAGCCGCTTAATGATATTAGGTTAGTAAGTGATCCTTACTAACCTAATTAGTATCTATAATAAAAATTTACTACTAAATACAGAGAATAGCTATCTCACAGGAGATAGGCTAAATACACATTTGTTACTCTCACGTACTAATGGAATTATTGAAAAATCCATATTTTCATGACTACTAATGTGTATCTTTCGATCAGAAAGTCTATAACCTTCCCTTTCCTAAACATACGTAACATAAATATGACTTAAACTTGATTAGTAAGCACCCCTTACTAATCAAGTGATTACTTAAATTATAATGAGTTACAGTAAATTGAATAAGGAGAATAGTTTCACAGGAGATACAGCAGATATAGATTAGTTAGTCATACTTACTAAACTAATTATTGATCTTTTTCACGAGCGTAATCGCCTCATCAATCCGGTCACATCGATATATTGAAGCTACATGCTCAAGCGGCATAGAAGAAGGGGCTAAAATTGTAGTAAAGCCCATATCGAAAGCACCCTTACTTCGCTTATCACCAAATCCAACAGGTCGCACTTCACCAGCTAAACTCAACTCACCCATTGAAACCATCGCCTTGGGTAAGCTTTTTCCGGTAGCTGCTGAATATAACGCTAACGCTAACGGCAATTCTATCGAAACCTCGCTTAGTTTAATTCCTCCAGCTACATTTACGTAAATATCTTTATCTGAAAAAGAGATTTGAGCATGTCGCTCTAACACAGCAGCCACTCGCGTAACACGAGCATTATCAATACGTTCTGAATAGACTCGTGAATAGCTTCCTTTAGCAGGTATGACTAGAGCCTGAATCTCAACTAAAAACGTGCGACTTCCCTCAATTACCGCTGTAAAGGCTATTCCTGCTGGCAAAACGCCATCTTTGCGTTCACTAATAAAGAAACCAGCAGGATCGTGGACTGCGATCAACCCTTTCTCCGTCATTAAGAAAATCCCAATTTCATCAACAGAACCAAATCTATTCTTAGTCGCTCGAACAATACGTACACCGCTACCGGCCTGCTCAAAGTACAAAACAGTATCTACAATGTGTTCTATGGCCTTAGGACCTGCAATTTGGCCCTCTTTAGTAATATGTCCGATAAAAAAGATAGTAGATCCAACTTGTTTAGCGGCATCCACTAACTCCATAGTACACATCCTCATCTGGCTCACTGAACCAGCAGCTGATGGTATTTCTGAACTAGAGAGGGTCTGGAGTGAATCTATCACTAAGACATCAGGTTTCTGATTTTGGATAATCTGCACCAACGGTTCTAAGAGGGTATCACCGAATAAGGTAACGCTTGAAAGGGGTATTCCAATTCGCTCAGCACGCATCCTCACTTGTCCAGGAGACTCTTCCCCAGAGACATAGAGCACACTATGGTCCTGAATAGATCCAAGGAGCTGTAGCATCAGCGTTGATTTCCCAATACCCGGTTCTCCACCCAATAATATGGTACCGCCTCGCATGATCCCACCACCTAATACACGGTCTAGTTCAGAAATACCGGAAGAATAACGAAAATCCGACCCGATTTCAATTTCTGACAGTGTAACAGTTTGTATTTTGTTAGCCATCCTAACTAATGCGCTTTTCTCAGCTTTGCTTTGAACCTTTACCGCCTCTTCAACAAAAGAGTTCCAAGATCCACAACCAGGACAGCGGCCGAGCCATTTTGACTCCACTCGGCCACATTCGGAACAAACATATTGAATAGCTAACTTTTTCATACTACTTTACTAAAAATCGAGAAGTTCTACATCAAATATTAGATATGAATTTGGTGGTATTACACCCGGATAACCTTGTACTCCGTATCCTAACTCTGGAGGAATAATTAAAGTTCGTTTTTCCCCTTTTGTCATGGTTACAAGGGCTTCATTCCATCCCTCGATAACTTGTCCTACAGCAAAACTTGCTGGCTCCCCACGTTGTACCGAACTATCAAATATACGCCCATCAAGGAGCGTCCCTGTGTAATGGACCGTTACGTTGGTACCATTCTTAGGCATATCCGTCCCACTCCCCTTTTGTGCAACTACATAGCGTAAACCGGACGTAGTCTGAATAGCATTGGGCCAACGGTTCTCAATTTCCCGATCAAGTTTTGCTTTAAGTTTCTTCAAGGCCTCTTGTTCTTTCACTTGAACTTGCTCTACATCTTTAGCAAAACTTGCTTTGCTTACTGTGAAGCTTTCGGCTTCTTTTCCTATCCGTTCAATCTTTATTGATTGAATCAAATCACCTTCAGCAATAGCATCAACTATTGGCTGGCCTTCAACTACATGACCAAACACACTATGTTTTCCATCAAGCCAAGGAGTTGCAACATGGGTAATAAAAAACTGGCTCCCATTAGTTCCAGGTCCAGCATTAGCCATAGAGAGGATTCCCGGGCCAGTGTGGGTAAGGCCATCAACGAATTCGTCTGGGAAATTATATCCCGGTCCCCCAGTTCCTGTTCCCTGCGGACATCCTGTTTGAACCATGAAATCTTTTATAACACGGTGGAATTTCAATCCATCATAATAGGGTTTCCCCTCATCCTTCAAATTCAAAGCACCTTCTGCTAGACCTACAAAATTAGCTACCGTCATGGGCACTTGCTGGTAAGCAAGCGACACGACAATGTCGCCTTGGGTAGTAGAAATTTTTGCATATAAGCCATCTTGTAATTCTTTTGTCATCTGTATTCCCTTCTCTATCTTAGAGTTCTATTGATTCTTCTTGAGCAAGAAGTCGATATAATCGTTCTAAATCTTCCATTGAATGGTATGAAATCTCAACTTTCCCCTTTTGTAAGGTTCCTCTAAGTTTTACTTTCGTACCACAAGCTTCTAAGAACTTCTGTTCTAATACTAATAAATCAATTGACCTAGCTTTTGATTCACTTGGCTTCTTTCCACTGGCAGCACGCTTCCCTTGTTGGAGATCACTAGCTAGCTTCTCTGCTTTCCTAACCGACATTCCTTCTTCAAGCAACTTCTTGTAAAGATACTGCTGGTCCGCAGGATTGACAAGTGAAAGTAACGCCCGTGCATGTCCAGCCGAGAATTCTTCGGCCAAAAGAGACTCTTGCATCTCTTTTGGCAGCTGTAATAACCGGACCGAATTAGCTATCGTAGAGCGCTTTTTCCCTACCCTTTCGGCAAGTTCTTCTTGTTTTATTTCAGCTTGTTCTAATAAATAGACATAAGCTCTTGCCTCCTCAATCGGGTTTAGATTCTCACGCTGTATGTTCTCTATTAATGAAACTTCTAAGCGTTGGAAGTCGCTAAACTTCTTTACAATTACTGGTATTTTCTCTAATCCCAGCGAAAGAGCTGCACGATATCTTCTTTCTCCAGCAATTATTGCATAGTTATCTTCGCTTATTTTTTCAACCAACAGAGGTTGAAGTATCCCTTGAGTTCTTATAGACTCAGCCAGCTCATCTAGAGTTTCCTGGTCAAATTGTTTTCTGGGTTGTTGTGGGTTGGGATGGACTCGGTTTATTTCAATTGACATAAGCCTTCCTCCATCTACCTCTGCTATTTCACCATCCGGGAAAATCCCATCAAAAGAATAATCGTCCATCAAAGAACTAATACCTCTACCTAAGCCACGTTTTTTACTTGAACTAGACACGGGTAATCACCTCCTGTGCTAAACTCTCATATCCTAATGCACCTGTACTTGTATTGTCATAAAGATTAATAGGCAGCCCATGCGACGGAGCTTCAGATAAACGCACATTCCGAGGAATCTTTGTTGCAAACACTTTATCGGGGAAATAGGCGGTAACATCATCTACAACATCGTTTGCTAAGCGTGTTCTCACTGCAAACATGGTAAATACTATCCCTAGAATTTCTAACCGTTGATTTAATTGTTTTTTTACATTGGCAATTGTTCGCATAAGAAGATTTAATCCCTCCATCGCGAAATACTCACATTGCATCGGGATTATTACATGCTCAGCCCAACACATGGCGTTTATAGTTACTAAGCCGAGTGAGGGAGGACAATCTGCTATTATGTAATCCCAATTACTTTCTACCGACGCCAAGGCGTTTTTAAGAAAGAACTCACGCGCCAGTTCATTGACTAATTCCACACTCAAGCCAGCCAAATCAATTCCACCCGCTATGGCGAATAAATTCTCTACTGGTGTTTTCTGATAAGCTTGTTCGGGTGTACATTTGCCAATAATCACATCATAGCTCGTATGGAACTTCATATCAGCCGATACAGCGCTAGACAGATTTCCTTGCGAATCTAGATCTATCAACAAAACCTTATAGCCCATTTGTGCTAAATAAGCCCCTAGATTTACAGCGGTGGTTGTTTTACCAACACCACCTTTTTGATTAGACAATATTATTTTTTTTGCTACCATATGATGACTATACATAACTAAAACTTTTCTGTCACCCTCCTTCAGAGGTATTGACCATCACTTGTCCCTACAGTATCTTTAGGCTAATGAATTTTAGGAGGCCAATCTTATGGTTGATAAAGTAAAAGCCGCTATCGAAAACGTTCGGCCCGATCTACAAAGTGATGGTGGCGATATTGAGTTTTTGCGCATGGAAGGTAATGATGTTTTTGTACGTCTCAAGGGAGCTTGTGCAGGATGCCCAATGTCTCAAATGACATTGAAGAATGGCGTTGAAAAATACATTCGCAGTATAGTCGACCCCAACATCAATATCGTTTCAGAAACATAAACAGATGTTTCACGTGAAACAATCAGCCACCTAAAAACAGGTGGCTGTATTTATTTTACCTAAACCCACCCCAACAAGACCACAACAGCTCCTCCCCTCTTAGCTAAAGAAGAGAAGGGGAGGGGTACTTTTTAGATTAAGATGTGTAAGTGTTTTTTATATACATAGATTTTATCATGATTGTTTCACGTGAAACAATCAGCCACCCTTGCAGGTGGCTGACATAACTGAAAATCATAATCTATTCTTCAGGATTAAGAACCTCTTCGGCTTCGGTATCAATACCCTCATCCGACTCTTCTTCCTTCTCTGCATCGGTTCGGGCAATCGCAACAATGCTGTCGCCACTCTTTAACTTAGTAACAGTGACCCCCGAAGCATAAGCCTTCTGAATAGAGATCGTGGCTACAGGAATTCTTATAGATTGACCCATCGTAGTAATACATACCACATCATCGTCATCGTCGACTGACAGAACGCCAACAATGTAACCAGTCTTATCACGGAAGGTGTAAATCTTTTGACCCATAGTCCCACGTCCATGTGTTCTGAACTCATCAAAATGGATCTGCTTGCCTTGGCCGTTTTCAGTGATCATAAGAATTCGCTTATCAGGATCGACTTTTAGTAATCCAGCTACGACATCATCACCTACCAATCTTATTCCTCTAACCCCACGCGAAGCTCTGCCCATTGCACGGACATTACTATCGGCAAACCGTAGTCCTTTTCCTTTTCGGGTTATGATCATACAATCACATCCTTCAGTTATGAGAATACAGTTAACTAAAACATCACCTTCATCTAATATTATGGCGGTAATTCCACGTGTTTTAGCATTTTTAAATAGGGGTAGATTTACTTTTTTTGTAACCCCTTCTCTTGTCACCATAAGTAAATAGAGATATTCTTCAAACTCTTGGAAGTTAATAATAGAAGTAATTTCTTCTTGATCATTAAAAGGAAGAAGTTTTTTAATACTCTCTCCTTTTGAGGTCTTTGATCCCGTTGGTATTTCATGAACTTTAATCCAGTAAGCTTTACCAAAGTTGGTAACAACCATCACATAGTCATGTGTGGATGCAACAAACAGATGCTCTACAAAATCTTCATCGCGGAGGGTAGCTCCTCGGACGCCCCTTCCTCCTCGACCTTGACTTCGGTACTCATCAACTGGAACCCGCTTTACAAAGCCTTTGTTAGAGATAACAACAACGACATCCTCTTTCTTGATAAAGTCTTCGATGTTCATACCACCGAGCTCTTCAAACGTAATTTCAGATTTTCGCTTATCCCCATACTTACTGGAAATTTCTAAAATTTCAGTTTTCACTACTTGGAGAATTTTATATCTTTCTGATAATATATCTTTATAGTATAAGATTTTATCGTTTAATTCTTCGAGCTCTCCTAGAATTTTTCCAGTTTCCAGATGACTCAAACGACCTAATTTCATATCAATGATAGCTTGAGCTTGGATGGCAGAAAGGGCAAAGCGGGATTGCAGATTAGCAGCAGCTACTGCATTGTCTGAAGCCTCTTTAATAACTTTAATAACTTCATCAATATTATCTAAACCTATCTTTAAACCTAATAAGACGTGAGCACGTTCTTCAGCCTTACGTAAATCAAAGCGCGTCCTCCTCTCTATAACCACCTCTCGATGCTCAACAAAATACTTAATCATATCGCGAAGGCCCAACTGTTGTGGTCTTCCATCGACTAAGGCTAGGTTATTTACGTTAAAATTCGTCTGCAACTGAGTGTGTAGAAAGAGAAGATTCACCACAACCCGTGCTACTGCGCCTCTCTTCAACTC
Organism: uncultured Spirochaetaceae bacterium; assembly: GCA_964524755.1. Lineage (GTDB taxonomy): Bacteria > Spirochaetota > Spirochaetia > Sphaerochaetales > Sphaerochaetaceae > JAQVOO01. Next base: position 52,480 of record CAZGDR010000002.1, on the reverse strand, counting down.
AATAACAAGGCGTATACCATCACGGTCAGATTCATCTCGAACTTCGCTGATTCCTTGTATTTGGGCCTTTCTTAACTCAGCGATGCGCTTCACAAGATCGGATTTATTGACTTGATAGGGCAATTCAGTAAAAATAATCTGATCTTTGCCCCCCTCATCCTCTTCAATCTCATAACGACCACGGAGAACAATTTTTCCTCTGCCTGTGGCAAAAGCATTATAAATACCACTTGTACCACAAATGAGACCACCTGTCGGAAAATCAGGCCCTTGCATATGCTCCATTAATCCTGGTAGATCAATATCAGGATTATCGATATAAGCAGCAATGGCAGCACAAATTTCAGTCAGGTTATGGGGAGCTAGATTTGTAGCCATCCCCACCGCGATACCACTACTCCCATTCGCTAGCAAGAAAGGAAAAGCTGCTGGTAAAACTTTCGGCTCTTCCATAGAATCGTCATAGTTTGGCCCAAAATCAACGGTCTCTTTTTGGATATCGTAAAGCATCTCTTCGCCAATACGGCTCAGTTTTGCTTCAGTATAACGCATCGCTGCTGGCGGATCCCCGTCAATCGAACCGAAGTTTCCTTGTGGCTGCACAGCAGGATATCTCAGAGAGAAATCCTGAGCAAGACGGACTAATGCATCATAGACTGAAGCATCGCCATGCGGGTGATATTTACCGAGAACGTCACCCACAATCCTTGCTGCTTTCTTAAATGGGGTATTATACTTTAATCCCATTTCAAACATGTCATAGAGAATGCGTCGGTGAACAGGTTTCAGCCCATCCCGCACATCGGGTAAAGCTCGGCTCACAATTACCGACATCGCATAATTGAGATAAGAAGACTTCATCTCCTCTTCAATATTTGTTCTTATTATTTTCCCTGTAAGTTCTTGCATATTAATGATCCCCAACCTTCTTATACATCCAGATTTGAAACATACATTGCATTTTGCTCAATGAAGTTCTTTCTGGGCTCAACCTCTTCTCCCATCAACATGGTGAACACTCTATCAGCTTCAACAGCGTCTTCCAGGGTAACTTGTGTTAAGCTCCTTGTATCTGGATTCATCGTGGTCTCCCACAACTGATCGGGGTTCATTTCTCCAAGACCCTTATAACGTTGAATAGGAATCTTGCTTATATCACCACTTTTTACATTTTCAGTCAGAATCTCGATACGAGCCTCTTCATCATATGCATAGTAGTGTTTTTTTCCGATGGTAATTTTATACAATGGGGGCATTGCAAAATAGACATACCCTTTCTCAAGTAATGGACGCATATAGCGGAAAAAGAAGGTTAATAACAAGGTTCTGATATGAGAGCCATCAACATCGGCATCGGCCATAATGATTACTTTATGGTAACGCACTTTATCAGATTCAAAATGGGCCCCTAATCCAGCTCCTAACGAAGCAATGATAGGTTGGAGCTTCTCATTACCTAAAACTTTCTCTTCACGTGCTTTTTCTACATTAAGCATCTTTCCCCAGAGAGGAAGTATAGCTTGAATTTTCCGATCTCGGCCTTGCTTGGCACTACCTCCAGCAGAATCTCCCTCAACAATGAAAATTTCACACTTAGCAGGATCTTTTTCAGCACAGTCGGCTAACTTGCCGGGAAGGCCCATACCTTCACTACTTTTTCTAATCCGCATACGGGCATCGCGTGCTGCAAACCGGGCCTTGGCGGCCATAATAGCTTTCTCCAAAATTCCATCAATAACTAGGGGAAATTCGTCAAAATAATCGTTAAGTTTTTCATACACTAAAGAAGCCACAATCCCTTGTACCCGAGGGTTTCCGAGCTTCATCTTCGTTTGCCCCTCAAACTGAGGATCGGGAATTTTAACTGAAATAACAGCCGTAAGGCCCTCTTTTAAATCATCACCAGTTAAAGAATCATCAAATTTTTTGGATAATTTAGATTTTTTCAACTGTTCATTCATCACTCGCGTCAATCCGCTACGGAACCCAGCTAAGTGAGTCCCTCCCTCGCGTGTATTAATGTTGTTAACAAAAGTGAACAACACCTCATCATAACGATCATTATACTGCAAGGAAACTTCAACTTTAACATCATCTTTCTGACTATCAAAATAGACAGGATCAGGGTGTACAACCTTTTTTGAGGCATTTAAGTGAGAGATGAAAGATTTAATACCCCCCTCAAAATGGAAGGTCTGTTCGCGAAGAGTTTCTCCGCGCTCATCTGTTATTGTAATTACAAGGCCTTTATTTAAAAAGGCTAATTCTCTAAATCGTTCAGCAAGAACACCAAAACTAAAATTATCTGAATCTAAAATAGTGGTATCAGCCTTAAACCGAACCACAGTACCAGTCTTTTCTGTCTCTCCAGTTATCGCTACAGGCTTGAAAGGAACTCCTCGGCGGTACTCTTGATAATAGATGGAAGGTTCACGATACACAGTCACTTCCAGCCACTCTGAGAGGGCATTTACAACTGAGACACCCACTCCATGCAGCCCACCTGAAACTTTATATGAATCATTGTCAAACTTTCCACCTGCGTGCAACTGCGTGAGAACAACTTCGAGAGAACTGATCTGTTCACTTTCGTGTAACTCGGTAGGAATACCACGGCCATCATCCTCAATACGGATAATGTTGCCACGCTCTATGGTAATAGAAATATTATCACAGAACCCAGCCATTGCCTCATCAATACTATTATCAATAACCTCGTAAACTAGGTGATGCAATCCCTCTGGACCGGTGGAACCTATATACATACCAGGGCGCTTTCTAACAGCCTCTAACCCCTTAAGTACTTGAATATTATTAGCGGTATAAGACTGTGCCCCGGCCCTCGCTAACGCGTGATCATGATGAACTGAAGTGTCGTCTGACACCTCTTTAAAAACACTGTCAACCATATTACTTATGTCCTTATAAGATATAAAAATGAAATCAAAATATATGGTACCATTTTTTGAAATTTATGTAAAGGGCGCCATCTTGTTTTTATGTATAATTATTTCTTTTTATTATAACATGTTAACTAGTTTTTACAAGAGGGTAGCCCTTCCTTATTTTTGAGGGTTGCCAATCACCAGCGGCTACTATAAGATAGCAGATATGCCGCAAGAAAAGTGGAATTATAGTCCTTTTTGGGAAGAGGTTGTTTCCCAAATGCAATCAACGCTTTCTGAGCAAGAGTGCATTACATGGTTAAGTCGTATCTCATATGTAGAATCCGAAGACCATAAGCTAGTTTTAGCTGTGCCTTCGTTGTTTATTCGTGATTATGTAGCAACTCAATACAAAACATTGATCCAGTCAAAATTACATGAATTAACTGGAGAATTAGTTGACGTCGATATAATTATAAAAAAAGTAACCCCCTCTTCAGAATCAATTAAAACTGCTGAAAAAGCTTCAGAATCGGTAAAAACTGCCAAAACAACTCATACCCCTGCTCCTTTCCCGAAAGCTCAAAAAAAGCCACGGGATATAAATATTAATGAAGGGTATCAGTTTGAAAGTTTTGTAGTCGGTGATAACAGCGCCTTTGCTTATAATGTAAGTATGGCAATCGCCAAAAACCCTGGGGTAAGTTATAACCCATGCCTTATTTATGGTGGAGTGGGACTTGGCAAAACACATCTCATTCAATCGATAGGTAACTATATCCAGGAAAATACTCCTGAACTGCAAATTGTTTATGTAACAGCAGAAATGTTTACCAATGAATTTATCCAGTCGATTGGAGAAGAAAAAACACCTCAATTTAGAAACAAATATAGAAAAGCCGATGTCTTATTAATTGACGATATCCATTTTCTACAAAGAAAAGCATCAACGCAGGAAGAGATGTTTCATGTGTTTAATAATCTTTTTGAAGCTAATAAACAGCTTGTATTTACCTGCGATAGACCTATCAATGAATTACGCGATATTGCTGACAGACTAAGAAACCGTTTTACACGTGGTATTAATGTTGACTTACAACCACCTGCTTTTGAAACGCGTTTAGCAATTCTAAAACGAAAATGTGAAGGAAAAGCCTGCCATATCTCTTCAGATGTTCTTGAATATATTGGAAGAAGCATTAACACCAATGTTCGAGACCTTGAAGCCAGCCTAACTAAACTAATTGCTTATAGCCAATTATTGAATAAAGAAATTACACTTGATATTGCCCGCGAACAGTTGAAAAACACCTATTCAATGACCAAAGATCAATCTCTTTCAATCGATTCTATTATTCGTGTAGTAGGTGATTATTTTAATGTATCTCCATATGATATAAAAGGTAAGAAAAGAACTAAATCAGTTGTGTTACCCAGACAAATTGCAATGTATATTGTACGTTCCATCACTGAATTTTCAACAACTGAAATTGGTTATGAGTTTGGAGGAAGGGATCACACTACGGTTATGCACTCTGTGCAACGTGTTAAGGGCATGATTCAAAGTGATGCTGGAGTTAGTAATTCTGTCCAAAATCTCATTCGACAAGCCCAAAATTTTAAACGCGAATCCCAGTAGGACAAGTTGGGGAAAAGATGGTAATATCATGTTAGCACATGTGCATAACTTTTGTTGCCTGTGGATAGATGTGGATAACCTGTGGATAGAATGGGGTGTTTATACACAGGTTGTTAAAAATTATAAGGTGGATAGGGAAAGATTTAGTTCCGTTTTCCACAGTATACATGATACTATTACTACGACTACTATGTTATATACACTAATAGGAGTAATCAGATGAAGTTTGTCTGCCAGAAGAATTCACTGCTCAAAGAGATCATTTTAGCTTTAGATTTCACTTCGCAAAGAAACACACTTTCTATCGTCTCTAATGTATTATTAGAAACGTATGAAAACACATTGTTTATCAAGGCTACAGATCAGAAAGTAGGATTTAAAACACAAATTCCTGTTGAAACACTGGAAGCAGGATCTACAACTGTTTTCTGTGATAAGTTTCTTGGAATCTTACGTTCATTACCTGATGAAAATATTATTTTTGAAGAGGTTCATGATAAATTACTCATTCGTCCCGAAAAGAAATCGATTGATTTTGAACTCAGAACTATACCAGTAGATAAGTATCCCGTCCTTGAGGAAACTGTAGATCAGGTTTATTTCTCAATTAGTCAAAAAGATTTCTTTGCAATGATAAATCAGACAATTTTTGCTATAAGTGATGATGAGACTCGTTATTTTATGAATGGTGTCTATCTAGAGCATGATGGTGAAAGTTTAATTATGGTTGCCACTGACGGAAGAAGACTTTCCTACATTAATCGTAAATTTCCTCAAGAAGTTTCTTCTTTCAATCCAGTCATTATTCCAGCAAAATTCTTAACATTAATTAAGAAAGCAGGGACGGAAGAGGGAGAAATGGAACTATCTATTACCGATACCATCATTTTTGCCCGCTTTGGAAATAAAATTATGTACTCAACGTTAATCAAAGGCCAATTTCCTAATTACCGTCGAGTAATTCCAGCTAACCAAACGTATACGTGTAAAATTTCTGTTAATGATATGAACGAAGCTCTTAAAAGGGTCTCTCTCTTAATCGAAAACAAAGCAAAAAGAGTATATCTAGATATAGAAACTGGGGTAGTAACAATCAGTTCAGAAGAAAGTGATTTTGGTCAGGCAAAAGAAGTAATTACCTGTGATTACTCTGGTGAGAATATTAAATTGGCCATGAATTACACCTATTTGGTAAGTCCTTTACGTGTTATGGAAGGTGAATATTTCAATCTATGTTTTACTGAATCTAATCGGGCTGTAACAGTAAAACCTGAACCAGAAAGAGACTATTTCCACATAATCATGCCCATGCAGAAAGACTGATGAAATTTCGCTCGCTTGGATTTCATAATTTTAGAAATCTAACCGATTCACTTATCCCAACCGATACCAAACATGTAGTATTGGTTGGGAATAACGGGCAAGGAAAAACTAATTTTCTCGAGGCGCTCTATGTGCTTTGTTATGGCTCCTCGTTTAGATCAATCAATCTTCGTGACATGTGCACACATGGGAAAAAGAACTTTTCTCTCTCTGCTATTGTAGAGACTGATGACGGTTCAAACCAGCAAATATTATTACGTTACGGTGAAGGAAAAAGAGAGATTAGGATTGATGGCAAGGAGATTCGTGATCGACGCGATTTAATCTATAATATTCCATGCATAGTTTTTTCACACGATGATATTGAGTTTATTCGTGGTACACCTGAAAGTAGGCGTCGGTTCTTTGATCAGACGATGTCATTATATAATCCTTTGTTTTTTGATGATTTACGTAGATATAGAGTTGTTTTAAAGCAGAGAAATGCTGCTATTAAAGAAAACTATAGTACACTCCTCCCTGTATATGATACACAATTAGCTACCTTCGGGATGGCAATTCAAAAACAGAGAAAACTTGCCGTAGAAGAATTTAATACTATTTTCAGTACTCTCTATGCCACAGTTGCTCAAGATAATTCTGCTATGCGTATAGTATATAAACCTTCTTGGGATGATTGTGAAACGGTAGCTGATGCCGAGGATAAATTGAAGAATACATTAGAACGTGATATGAAATTGCAAGCTACGGCCAGCGGCATACACCGTGATCAATTTATGGTCATGGATGATAAAGTAAATTTTGCACTCAGTGGCTCAACTGGACAAATGCGTCTAGCTTCGCTGATCTTTAGAATTGTACAAATTGATACATACCGAAAAAAGACTGGAAAAAAACCAATTTTACTCATCGATGATGTATTATTAGAATTAGATATTACTAAACGGGGACTTTTTCTTGATCAGTTAGGAGGCTATAGTCAGGCGTTTTTCACTTTTCTCCCTGAAGAACGTTATTTTTCACAACTTGGTGATACTGCTGGGTTAACCTACTCGGTAGAAAATGGGGATTTCTTGAGTGTATGAAAGAAAAAACAACACAAGAAGTATTGAATTTATTATTATCTCGTTTAAAAGTTGACGAATCAAATCCAATTACAACGATTTATCATGAATGGATGGAAATTGTAGGTCCTGATATTGCTGTACATGCTAAGATTTTTGATGTGCGAGGAAAAGTTTTAATTGTGGAAGCTGATCACCCAACCTGGGGTTCAATGGTTATGATGCGTAGAAAACAGATTTTAGCCCGTCTAAAGGCACGTTTTCCTGAATTAGGCATAACCCAAATACAAGTTAGATCTCGATCTTAATGGAGTTTGAAGTAATCGACACCATTGACATTCTATTATCACGGACTATATACTGCCCTATCGGGAGCGTGTTCCCATAAATTAGATTAAATCCGCGTTAAGCGATACATATTTGGAGAATTCCTATGAAAAGAACTTATCAACCAAGTAGAACAAAAAGAAATAGAAGATTTGGTTTCCGTGCTCGTATGGCCACTAAACAGGGTCGGCTCATACTTGCTCGACGCAGAGCAAAAGGTAGAAAGAAGCTAAGCGTTTGTGATGAGAAAAAACCTTACTAAATTAGAGATTGTCAGAAAGAAGCCAGAAATTGATGCTATCTTCCGTAATGGTAAAAAATTCTCATGCTCTTGGATGCAACTGATTGTAGCGAAGAGTGGATGTGAATACAGTAGAATGATTGTAATTCCAGTACGTCATTACGGTAATTCTGTTCAAAGAAATAGGATAAGGCGACAAATTAAAGAAATTTGGAGAAATGAAAAATCTAATTTTCTGCCGGGCTTCGACTTCGCGTTTGTGGTGTATCCAAAAAAGGTTTTTGATTATGAAACACAAAGAAAGCAGTTATTACAATTGTTCTCTCAAGCTGGCGTGTATTTAGCCGAATAGTCCATAACCTTTCTTGATTGCACCTCCTTAATAGTATTTAATCAGGAGCGGATATGGACAGAAACACCATCCTTGCTATAGTTCTTTCAGTTATTGTTATTTCTGTTGGACTCACAATTCAAACTACATTTTTTGCCCCGGACCCTTTGACTACAGCTACAGCACCTACAAATGTTGAAAGCCGTGACCAAAATACATCTAATATGCAACAGGTAGCAGAAGTTCCTGTATCATATGCACAATCTGGTCAAGCATGGGATAGTGGGCGCCCTGGTTCGTTTGTGCAAACAGGTAGTGCACAATCTACAAACAAATTCAATTTTGAGACGGACGTTTTTGTCGTTGAATTTGATCCAAAAGGGGCTGCTGTTACGAGCCTCCGTCTGAAACAACACCTCGATAAAGGCCAACCGGTAGAGATGATTTTTAATGATAGCACCTACCCAGCTGCCTTTTCTCTCTATGCGGGAGACGATACAACAAATCCAATTGATGCAACCTTTAATTATAGTATAAAACAGGATCGAGTTGAGTTTTCTCAAACATTTGGTGTTATTGGTCCCGATGGAGAAATTTCAGATGAACAATTTACCCTCGTAAAAACCTATCGATTCGGGCAATCTGATTATCTCTTCGAAATTTCTGTTGAATTCAAAAATTCGCAAAATAAAGCTATTCCATTAAATTATAATGGGTTTGCTTATACGTTAGCATTTGAGCCCCAATTGGGCCCTGAATTTTATGAAGCTCCCGATAATAAATATACATATCGTCGCTTCTACATTGGGCAAGACGGGAAAAAATCTACACCTAAATTAAAAAATGGTATCTACGAGACAGGTGATTACATTACTTGGGCTGCAATTGCCGGTAAGTATTTCTCTATCATTGGAATTCCTGATGCAACTCGTTATAATATTGCCATAACTGAACAAAAATCAGACAACATTCCTTTAGAATCACGGATGTACTTCTCTCGTCCTGCTTATAAAACCGCAACAGCAAAAGATGTCTTTAGATTCTATGTTGGGCCTCAGTTAAAACAACATATGGTTATTTATAATGATGCTGCCCAAAACGGATTTGGACTTTCAGATCTCCACTTAGAAAAAGCCCTTGATGGTAGTTCTTGGTTGGGATGGCTGGAAGCAATTCTGAAATGGTTCCTCCAATTTTTCTATAGGTTGATTCCGAACTATGGTGTAGCCATTATCCTCTTAACTATTCTTATTAAAGTGATGTTACAGCCGTTTAGTAAGAAAAGTATGGAATCCACTTCTAAAATGCAGGCTCTTGGACCTCAGATGGAAGAACTTAAGACGAAATATAAGGATAACCCCACTAAGCTCAATCAGGAGATGGGAGAATTATATAAGCAGGAAAAAATCAATCCGCTTGGTGGATGTCTTCCTATGTTATTCCAATTCCCTATTTTTATTGCCCTCTATGGGCTTTTGAACAGGCACTTTGAATTGAGAGGAGCTATGTTTATTCCGGGATGGATTGAGGACCTCTCTTTACCGGAATCTATTATCAATTTTGCCCCTCTATCGCTCCCAGTTATTGGCAGTGATATTCGTCTCCTCCCCATATTGTATGGAGCCTCTATGATTCTTTCGTTTAAGATAAGCCAGGCTGGGAACCAACAAGGTGGGATGAGTGGAAAGTTTATGATGTATGGTATGCCGATTATGTTCTTTTTTATCTTGTACAGTGCTCCCTCCGGTCTCCTTTTGTACTGGATGGTGATGAACTTTATCTCAATCGGTCAACAGGTTTTCGTAAATAAGCGAAGGCTTAAAAACCAAAATCAGAAACTAGAGACGGTTTCTCAGCCACAACAAAAAAGAAAGAAAAAGTAAGGTCCTGCAGGAGAAATAGACAATGATGAGAGAATTTGAAGGTAAAACAGAGCAGGAAGCGATTGCTAATGCTGTGAACGAGCTACAACTCGAATTAGATGAATTTGACATAGAAATCCTTGATGCTGGAAAACGGGGGTTATTCAAAAAAAGTAATGTTCGTATACGAGTCCATCTACATGATGAGTCTAGCGTGGAAAGTGAACCCGTCACTGAAAATGATAATTACGAGCAAAATGTTATTGATTTTGTCTCTGTTTTGTTAGAAAAAATGGGATATCCAGGGACTGTAAAAGTTAATTTTAGAAATGAAGGGAAGTTAGGATTAGAAATTGTCTCAGATTATTCTTCGATTATTATTGGAAAGAAAGGAAAAAACCTAGACGCTATCCAATTAATCGTTAATGTCTATGCTGGACAATTGAGTCCTGGAAATAAAGTAATTATCGACAGTGAGAATTATCGTCTACGTCATGAAGAACAATTGGTGAAATTAGCCTTTAGAACAGCTGAGCAAGTGCAACGAAGTGGACGTTCTAAGTTATTAGAACCCATGAATCCTTTTGAAAGACGGCTTATACATACAGCTTTAAATGAAGTAGATGGTGTTAAAACTAAGAGTGAAGGTGAAGGATTATTTAAACAAGTTAGAATTTCTGTCGATGGTGAACTTCCACCATTGAGAAAATAGTACGAGGTTGGAGATTGAACTATGTTAAGAAAAGGCTTGCAATCATTCACCAGTGAATCTGTCAGTGAAGGACATCCCGATAAAGTTTGCGACCAAATATCAGACGCTATTTTGGATGCATGTTTACGGGAAGATCCTCACTCAAGGGTTGCTTGTGAAACTTTTGCAACAACCAATACAGTCGTTGTAGGTGGTGAGATCACCTCTAAGGCCTTACTTGATATTGAAGAAATTGTACGTGCAGTGGTAAAAGACATCGGGTATGTCTATGAAGGATCTGGTTTTAATTATGAAAATCTGGAAATTCTCCAATTCCTACAAAAACAATCTCCCGATATTGCTTTGGGTGTTAATGCTTCAAGTAGCTCCTATGGACAACAAGGGGCTGGTGATCAAGGAATGATGTTCGGTTACGCTTGTACAGAAACCCCTGAATTGATGCCGGCGCCAGTTATGTACAGCCATAAATTACTACAACAGGCAGCGAAATTACGCAAAGCAAAAGATGTTACTTGGTTACGCCCTGATGCCAAGGCTCAAGTTACAGTAGTGTATGACCATGGCACCCCTGTCTCAATTGATACGATAGTAGTTTCCCATCAGCATGATGAACAAGTTACTAGAGATGAACTTACCAATTATATTAAGACACAGGTTATTCAACCGATACTAGGGCCTTCTGGGCTACTCTCTGATAAAACAATCTATCATATCAATCCTACCGGTCGTTTTGTGATTGGTGGTCCGCATGGTGATGCAGGTCTAACGGGTAGAAAAATAATTGTAGATACCTATGGGGGGATGGGCCGCCATGGTGGTGGTGCTTTTAGTGGAAAAGATCCTTCAAAAGTTGACCGCTCAGCGGCCTATATGGCCCGACTTGTGGCTAAAAACCTTGTAGCTTGGGGACTCTGTACACGTTGTGAAATACAATTTTCTTATGCTATTGGCGTGCCAGATCCTGTTTCAATTCTCGTCGATACTTTCGGGACTGGAACTCTAGATGATACAGAACTGGAACAACTCGTGCGTAATGAATTTGATCTCTGTCCTTCAGGTATAATAGAGCGACTCGATCTTCTCCGACCAATATATCGGGAAAATATGAATTATGGCCATTTTGGACACCCCGGAGTGCCTTGGGAAGCGCTTTTACCTAAACCGAAAAATATATAAATAATTATATCTTAAAAGTTCGTTCTAAGAATGAACGGACTTCCTGTGCCGTTTCTTTTGAAAATTGTGCTCCACGCTGTTGGATTATTTTTCCAGCAAGATAGGACGCGATAAAGCCATTCTCTTCTATCGATAGTTTATGACACAATCCATACAAAAAGCCTGCAGCATAAATATCTCCAGCTCCTGTTGTGTCGATGGCCTCAACCGGACCTTGGACCGGTATGGTATAGATTTTTTGTTGATGTGAAATGAACGAACCTAATTTTCCGTTCTTTACCACTGCTGTTTCACACAGTTTTCCCATCGATTTACAGCATTCTAAAGCATCATAATTATTAAAAAGGAAACGAGCCTCTTCACTATTGGCAAAGACGACATCGACATGATCGCTGATTAAACTGAGAAATGCATCACGATTGCGACCGACGGCAAAAGGATCGGCAATATCGAATGTAATACGGGTGTTAAAGGCATGGGCAATTTCAATTGCCCGTTCAATAGCAGCCTTCTGCGATTGGGTGTCCCACATATATCCTGTAAAATGAAAATAGTCGGCTTCAGCTATACTTTTTGGATTAATATCCGTAGCATTAAAATAACGATTTGCACCTAAATACGTATTCATCGTCCTCTCTGAATCGGGAGTTATGAGAATAATTGAAGAACCGGTTGGTTGTTCGCTGAGTGCCAATTCGTTATAAACTTTTAGTTCTTTAAGTCTTTTGCTGTAGATAACACCAAAATCATCAGCACCTACCTTTCCGGCCAGTGTGGCCTCAATGCCTAGTAAGGAGAGGGTGATGATCGTATTGGGGCAGGAACCTCCACAGGAATATTTACGTGGTTTTGATTCTATGTGCTGGAGTAGTTCTGAACGACGTTGTTCGTCGATTAAATGCATCGCTCCTTTATGGGTGCCAAGGCGTTCCAAATCTTCATCTGTTATCTGGGCAATAATATCAATCAAAGGATTTCCGATCCCATATACCTTTGGCTGTGCACTTTTCATGTGTTCATATTACTCGGCTTTACCTTTGGGTTCAACTAGATTGTCAAATTGGAGTTTCCCTTGTACGATGGGTGTATGGAATCTTTTGAAATAAGTGGTGGAAGAAAATTACATGGAAGTATCGCCATAAGCGGCAACAAGAATGCAGCCTTGCCCTGCTTGGCAGCCACTCTACTCACTGATGAGCCTGTTATCCTCCACAATATTCCTGTTATTCAAGATGTCAAGATAATGCTCGAATTGCTTGGTTGTTTAGGATCTCAAGTTGAGTGGATTGATGAAAATAGTGTAAAAATTATCACAGATTCTGCCTTAGAATCAACTAAAGTTGAGTTGCCATCCCACCTCGTTGATGCTATTCGAGCCTCATTATTATTGGCGGGTCCGATGGCCGCCCGTGCAGGAGGTATTTCTCTGCCTCCTCCAGGGGGCGATGTTATTGGGTTTAGGCGCTTAGACACCCATTTTTTTGCTTTGGAAGCTCTCGGAAGCAGTTGCAGAATAACAGATGATGGGTTTTTAAAAATAACTACTCCAGCATTAATTGGAACTGACATTTTTCTTGATGAGGCTTCTGTAACCGCAACAGAGAATGTGATTATGGCGGCTGTACTAGCTCAAGGGAAAACACACATTAGCAATGCCGCTAGCGAGCCTCACGTACAGGACCTGTGTAACATGCTTGTTGGGATGGGGGCTATAATTACAGGAATAGGTTCTAACCTACTCTCCATTACAGGCGTCAGGAGCCTGCGCGGGAGAAGTTTCGTAATTGGCTCCGATTACATGGAGGTGGGCTCTTACATCGGCCTTGTAGCGGCCACAGGAGGCTCCTTAGAGATCTCGGGAATTGAAACTACGCAACTACCTATGATAGCCAAAGGATTTGAACGTATCGGTATTACATGGGAAGTAACAGGACCTCATTCACTCTTCCTCCCTGAAAAGCAATCTCGGGTCATTAAGAAGACTATCAGTGGGCAGACCCACAAGATTGATGATGCGCCATGGCCCGGTTTCCCAGCCGACTTATTAAGTATCATTACTGTTGCGGCAACCCAAATGGAAGGATCAATTCTGATTCATGAAAAAATGTACGAATCGCGGATGTTTTTTGTAGATTGGTTAATTCGGATGGGAGCAGATATTATTCTCTGCGATCCTCATCGAGCAATTGTAAATGGGCCGAGTAAATTAAAACCAGCTATTGTGACGAGTCCCGATGTTCGAGCAGGAATGGCTTTAGTTATTGCGGCTCTTTGCGCTGAAGGAACTTCTACAATCCAAAATATTTATCAAATAGAACGGGGTTATGAGCGGTTGTCGGAGAAACTTCTGGGCCTTGGAGCAAAAATACAACGGTTACCCTAACCGTTTGTTTTCTATAGAGTTCCGTCTATTTTTGAATACTTTCTCACAATTCATACCACACTAGTACACAAGTTATCCACAACCTTTACTATATGCGTCCCCACAGCATATTCTGGACGCGTTGTCAAGGGAGTTTTACTCGATTGTTGAACACAATTCTCTCCAGATGTCAACTTATTCATTATAAAAGAATTAATTGCCTTGAGTGTGGGGCTTTATACTGAAATACCTATATAAGAATTATAGGCTTCAATATAGGTTTGAAACTAGTATATCTAACTCTTTTATCCACAAGTTATCCACAGGTTAATTCTATACAGTGGCGTATAACAAAATTAATATATTAGTAGTGGAATTAAGTTAATGCAAAACAGACTCTGTAAGAATTTCCCTATATGATAGGTTCTTAGCCGATAGTGAAGCAAAAACTGATAGTTGCTCAAGTTCTTTGAACAGTTCTCGAGTATTGCCAGGCCATTGGTAGGCCATGATTCTCTTCATGGTAGGAGCATCTGGCTTGCGAGATTCTTGATGGGTCTTTAAATAGTGTTCAATAAGTAGGGGAATATCCTCTTTCCTTTCTCTGAGTGGTGGTATGGTGATAACTAATCTATTCAACCGATTGAGCAAATCGAATCGTAGTCGTCCGGTATCACAAAGATGGTGAAGTGGCTTATTTGAGGCGGTAATCAATTTGAAGTGTGAGGTTTCAATACTATCGCTGCCAATGTGCCTAAACTGTTTTGTTTCTAGCAGACGTAAAAATTTTCCTTGCATCTTTTGTGCTAAATCTTCAATTTCATCAAGAAAGAGAACTCCACCATCAGCACTCTTTACAACACCCTTACGCGCCTCTTTAGCATCAGTATAAGCTCCCTTCTCATTGCCAAAAAGATAGGTGTCGGCTAAAGAGTCTGGAATTGATGAGCAATTTACTATGATATAGGGATCGGGACAGCCAGATTCTTCGCGCAGTAATGAAGCCACAACCTCTTTACCTGTTCCCGTTTCTCCATTTATATGAACAGATGAAAACAGGGGGCCAACCTTTTTAATGATATCACGAATTTTAACCATAGCTTCTGACTGACCTATGAGAATTGATGCGTGCCAATCTATATTGAATTTTTCTATAGTTCGAGAAAATTGAGAATGGGATAGATGAGGAGCTACTGCAGGGATTCCACCGATATCGATAGCAGAATCAATCAATTGTTCAATTGAGAAGGGTTTGTGGAGAATTCCAATTCCGTTGTCATATACAAAAGAAGTTCCCTTTTTTATCCCTGCTTTAGCAGTTATAATAATTTTGGGTCCTGGCACCTGTGAAGAGACGATGAAGTCTAAGATTGGCAGAAGTCCTTTTTCAGAGAATTTCTCGTCAATTAATAAAATGGGGTGCGTATCTGTTTCGAGAATGGTACGCATTTTCTTAATCTGGTCTAAAGAATTGGCTGAATAACAGCTTTTCTGTAATTGTCGATTAATAGCCGACCGCAGTCTAGCATCCTTAGTGATCAGAAATAATGACACCCCTTACCCCCCTAGCACGTATACTCACGTGGAGTACCGTGCTTGTATAGTGTACAGGAGGTTCGACAATGAAAGAATGTCATAAGTTTGTTACATGATGTCAACCATAAGTTTGGTATCAGTTATTTACCAGTTTCCAAGAACTCGAGAGCTCGTTTTAGTACACGATCGAACTCGGGGTCAGCAATCGGTCGGTCATCAAACGGCATTGCATTAAGATACTCACGGCGTAGCAAGAGTCGATACACATCTTTTTCAAGTGGTGGATCATCCCCCACAACATTCTCCATAAATAATTGGAAATTAGCTAGTGAAGAGTCAGGATGTGTTTCCACAAACTCAGCGGTAACGCCACTATTGAGAAACTCCATGTAAATGTCGATATCCTCATCAGCTATTTGAATATCTTCAATTTCAATATCTACCGGGATACCAACCTTGTGGATATCTTTCCCAGAAGGTGTCTTATATTGGCTTGTGGTAAGCGTGTAATAACCATCACCAAAAGGAGAAACTATTTGGATAAGTCCTTTCCCATAGGTAGTCGTTCCGATGAGAGTCGCTCTGTTGTTATCTCTAAGCGCTCCCGAAAGGATTTCTGAACTGGAAGCCGAACCTTTGTTAACTAAAACAACTACGGGGACAGAAGATGGAATAATGGTACTTGGGGAAGCCACAAATGTTCTATTACTAGCTTCGTTTTTACTATTTACATGTACAATCGTACTGTCAGCTAAGAACATATCTGCAACATTCAATGTAGAGTCAACTATCCCACCTGGGTTATCACGTAAATCAAGAATAATTGCTGAAACAGCTTGTTCTCTGAATTTCACCAACTCTTTTTTAACTTGATCACCAGTAGAGTTTGTAAACTGGGTTATTCTGAGATAGCCAATATTATTTTCGAGCATATCTTTTGAAACGGTAGGAACCGATACAATTCTACGTATAACGGTGACGTCAAATGTAGATTGTCCCCGTTTTATAGTCAGGATAACTGGGGTGTTTGGTTCCCCTTTAAGGGCTCTGGAGGCTTCATTTGCTTCCATATCATCAACGGATTTGGCATCAATATGGCTAATAAGATCACCAGAACGGAGTCCTGCGGCTTCTGCAGGTGAACCGGGGAATACCGAAGTTATATTAACCATGTAAGTTTCAGGTTTAGTATAATCACGATACTCTAAATAGTTTTTAGAGATATAGGCTCCAATACCACCATAAGTGCCTGAGGTGTCTTCACTGAAGTCTGCAGCATCTTTCGAGAACACATAGGCCGAATATTCATCTTCTAGACCACTGAACAATCCTTTGGCCATGTTCTCATAGACTACTTTATGGTCAATATCAAAAAGGAAGTCTCTATCTACTAAACGATAGAGTAATTCGAGCTTTTGCATGTTTACAGCTATCTCATCTTGTTGCCTCACGGACTGGGAGGTTGGTGAACTATTAAAAAAATCTGGCATAAACCGTTCATCGATCCCAGTAGCTGCCATAGCTTGGCTGATGAAGACAGATAAGATAACCAGCAATAGGATGGTTTTTAATCTTTTCATATCCGAAGTATACTCTTTTTCTAGTGAATCGACTACAAATAGCGTGGTTGACCATTGCAAATTCTCGGCGTACACTTTCGCTATGTTTCAATTTATAGCATATCCTTCATGGATTTCTCCTATAGTAATTCCTGGTCTCCCAATACACTGGTACAGTCTTATGTACTTAGTTGCTTTTGGGATTACCTTTATTTTGTTTATTAGGCAAAGAAATAAAGGGTTGATTTCATGTTCAAATGATGATGCTTACACCTTATTTTTATATACGATTGCTGGACTGATCCTAGGGGCACGATTATTTTCAACGCTCTTTTACAATGGTTCTTTATTCTATTGGAAACGACCGTGGTTGATTTTCTGGCCATTTTCACAGGGCCAATTTGTTGGCTTACCAGGTATGAGTTATCATGGTGGTCTTGTTGGAGCTGTTGTGGGGGCTTATCTTTTCTCTCGCCGCTACAAGATCTCCTTTTTTTCCATAGCAGATACACTAGTGGCTGGTATTCCGCTAGGATATACCTTCGGAAGGTTAGGGAACTTTATTAATGGAGAATTGTGGGGACGTGTAACGACAGCCCCATGGGGAATGGTTTTTCCACAAGCCCCTCCCTTTTCAACTTCCTATGCATGGGTTCGTGCACTAGCTGACAAAGTTGGGATAGCCTATAGCAGTGGAGCAATGATTAACCTTCCTCGACACCCCAGTCAACTCTATGAAGCTCTCTTTGAAGGAGTTATCTTGTGGTTGTTCCTATGGTTCTTGATTAGAAAACGGAATAAGTTTCCAGGGTATACGTTGAGCTGGTATTTAATTGGTTACGGGGTGGTCCGATTCTTTATCGAATATTTACGTGAGCCAGATTCTCACATAGGGTTTATTATAGCAGGAGGGGCACAGAGTGAACCTACAGCTCTATTTTTATCATTTTTTAATATATCGTTAGGGCAAATATTCTGTTTAGCTATGATTCTTGCTGGCGGAATTTTACTATGGTTTGGGCGTCGTAAAAGGAGGCGGAATGTCTACTATTGATCAGCGGTTGGAAGCAATTCGTGCACGCATGCGTGCTGAAAAAATTGATGCATGGATTGTTACAGGGACGGATCCACACGTGAGTGAATATGTAGCCTCACGTTGGAATACACGGGAATGGCTTTCTGGTTTCACAGGCTCGGCAGGTACCATCGTTGTTACGCTCGACAAAGCTTTGTTATGGGTTGATTCACGCTATTACATTCAAGGAGCACAACAAATCGAGGAAAGTTCCTATACGTTACAGAGACTTGAATCCCCAGGGGTGTTAAACCACGTCCAATGGCTTGCTGAACATCTTCCTTCTGGGGCTAGAGTGGGTGTAGAGGGACAAAGCATCACTATAGCTGCTAATCGAATAGTATTAAAAAACTTCACACACAAAAATATTTCCATCGTTTACACCACCGATTGGTTTGAAGATGTCTGGAGCGATCGTCCTCCTATTCCTGCTGAAAAGGTCACTGCTTTACCGATTAACGTTGCCGGAACCTCTCCAATTGCTAAAATTGAGAAAATTAGGGAGACTTATACTGGGTTTGGTTGTACCCATACCTTTATCTCCTCTTTGGATGATATTGCTTGGATTTTAAACTTACGTGGCAGTGACATTGCCTTTAATCCAGTCTTTTTAAGCTATCTGCTGATTGGTAGTGAAGAAGTTGTGTTGTTTACCGACAAACGTCGTTTAAATCGAGAGCAGATGGATGCACTGACTGAAGTTTTAGAAGTAAGAGAATACGAAGAAGTCTTTTCTCACCTAGAGAAAACATTTCAAGATTCTTCGGTACTCTACCTCTCCCCAGATAAAACTAATGTTCGTATTCAAGAATCAATTCCCTCCTATGTTCGAATCGTGGAAGGACGCGACATTTCTACCGATCTGAAAGCATCTAAATCGCCGGTCGAAATTGAAGGCATGCGACGAGCTCATCTTCTTGATGGGATTGCCATGGTAAAGTTCTTAGCAACTGTCTCGCGGCAAGAAAAAACTTACACAGAACTTACTCTTGCCGAAGAACTCGTACGTTGTAGAAGCGAACATCCAGAGTATGTAGGGCCCTCGTTCTCTCCCATTGCAGGGTTTGGACCCCATGGAGCCTTGGCTCATTATAGTGCAAGTGAAAGTTCCTCAGTCGATCTAGTAGGAGATGGATTACTCGTTCTCGATACCGGTGGGCAATATGCTACTGGGACTACTGATATTACACGGACACTCCTTTTTGGCGAAGCCAGCAAGCAGATGAAACAAGATTATACCTTGGTGTTAAAGGGGAATCTTGCTCTAGCTGCGCAGAGGTTCCCAGTAGGAACGTGTGGATACCAGCTAGATGTCTTAGCACGCCAATTCCTCTGGCAGGCAGGATGTTCTTATGGGCATGGAACTGGCCATGGGGTAGGTTTTTGTCTCAACGTACATGAAGGACCGCAAAACATCTCTCCAAAACCGCTCCTTGTTGCCTTGAAAGAGGGGATGATTCTCTCCGATGAACCGGGGATATACCGTGAGGGTGTGCATGGGGTAAGGCTGGAGAATCTCGTGGTAGTTCAACCCGCCATAACCACTGAATTTGGCGAATTCCTAGCCTTTGATGTGTTAACTCTCTGTCCATTCGAGCGAAAATTAATTGATGTGTCCCTTTTATCAAAAACTGAAAGGGAGATGGTAGATGCTTACCACGGATGGGTCTACTCTGAACTTCACGATAAATTAAACGTTGAAGATGCACAATGGTTGCGCGAAGCGACTTTACCTCTCTAAAATCTCTCAGTATATTCAAGATAAGTGTGGCTTTCAAGCCAAACCCAAGGAGAATTATAATATGGTTACACCATTAAAAAAACACAATAAGATCGCAAGAAAAGGACCTGTGGTACTGGTTATTATGGATGGCGTCGGATTTGGAAAATATAAAGAGGGTGATGCTGTTGCTGAATCAAAAACAGGAACCTTGAGCAAACTCTTTGAAACAGCCCCCTGGACAAAGTTAAAAGCGCATGGAGTAGCAGTTGGACTCCCTTCGGATGAAGATATGGGTAATAGTGAAGTTGGTCATAATGCAATTGGGTGTGGAAGAGTCTTTTCACAAGGAGCCAAGTTGATTAACAACTCCATTGAAAAGAACGAGATTTTTGATGGCGCTATATGGAAAAAGCTCGTTGCTAATGTAGAAGGAACCCAAGGAACTCTCCATTTCATCGGGTTATTATCAGATGGTAATGTCCACTCCCATATTAATAATTTGAAAAAAATGGTTTTGCAGGCCAAAGAGGATGGAGTAAAGCGAGTGCGGGTGCATGCTCTATTGGATGGGCGAGATGTTGGTGAACTCAGTGCTCTAGAGTATTTTGATCCCTTTGAAGAGTATCTCGCTTCTTTAAACGATGCCACCTTTGACGCTCGTATTGCTAGTGGAGGCGGAAGAATGGTCATTACCATGGACCGTTACGACGCTAACTGGGGTATGGTCGAACTAGGTTGGAAAACACACGTATTGGGTGAGGGGAGAATGTTTCCTACCGCGCATGAAGCTATCGAGACCCTGCGTAAAGAGACTGGAGCTATCGATCAAGACTTGCCCCCCTTTGTGATTGCCGATGATGGTAAACCTGTGGGGACCATTGAGGATGGTGATAGTGTTATCCTTTTCAATTTCCGTGGTGACCGAGCTCTTGAGATTACAAAAGCGTTTGAAGCCGAAGATTTAAAGGAATTTGACCGTAAACGTCACCCTAAGGTAGAGTATGCGGGAATGATGGAATATGATGGAGACTTACACGTACCAAAACAGTATCTCGTGAGTCCTCCTTCAATTGATAGGACAATGGCTGAATATCTTGTAGCTAGTGGAGTACGACAATATTCAATCAGTGAAACTCAAAAATATGGCCACGTAACGTATTTCTTTAATGGGAACCGGACCGGTAAATTTGACGAGGAATTAGAAACATATGTTGAAGTGCCCTCCGATCAAGTCCCCTTTGAGCAACGACCTTGGATGAAGTGTGCAGAAATTACCGATCAAGTCATAAAAGCAATTAAAAGTGGTGAACAGGATTTTATTAAACTGAATTATCCGAATGGAGATATGGTTGGACATACTGGAATATATCAAGCGGTAATTTGTGCAATGGAAGGGATGGATTTACAATTAGGACGGCTGAAAAAGGCCGTTGAAGAAGTTGGTGGGATCCTCATCCTAACCGCAGATCACGGGAATGCCGATGATATGTATGAACATGATAAGAAAGGGAATGTAAAGCGCAAATCAGATGGATCACCCCAGGCAAAAACAAGCCATTCACTCAATCCAGTTCCGTTTATTATCTTTGACCCGGCCTATAACAATGAGTATGAACAGGAATTTCGTTCTGATCTCGGAATAAGTTCTATTGCGGCAACATGCATGAATCTAATGGGCTTTGAACCACCAGAGGATTACGATCCGAGTATTATAACAATGCGCTAGAAGATAGATAAAGCCCTGAAGTTTTTCAGGGCTTATTACAGTGGTTCTACAAAGGATATTACAGCTTTGTTAGCTGAATTGTTTGAAATGAGTGGGTAGTGGCAACTACTGGATCTGTGAAAACCGTCCTCTGGGGACACTGATAAGTACGCCAAGGGCAAAGAAAGCCACCCCAATCCAGCTTACAATTATAGCAAATCTTGCCAGATATAAAAAATTACCAACCAGAATAAGCATTAAGCTCATGTTTCTAAATAGGTTGTGTTGTGTTCTTTCGCGTAACAACAGAGCTACAAAATTGAATATACTCAATATTCCTAAAAGTATAGGGAGTCCATAGAACCGTTTGTCCATCACCCAAGCAATAGGATCTAAGGGGTGTAACGCAACCGAGAGGGGGACCAATATTGCGAGTAACATGCAGCCTGCTGCAGCGATTAATGTAAACTGCAGTAACTTTCCGGTATTAATACCAAAATGGAAAAGGCCAATAAAAAGTAATAATATTGCCCCAAAAAGGAGAGCAAAAAGATACACTCTTCCCCAGACGGAAAAGCCAATTACAGAGGCTCCTTTAAAAAATAGATACATCACCACAACAGGAATGTTCAAGAGCGTAATAGTCATGTAGATTGGGGGTAGGAGAAAACGTTCAATAGAATTTCTTGAGGTTTGAGGAAGTAATAGTGCTGGAAGCATCCCCAAGAAAGAGATAAGAATATGTATGAATGCCGGTAAAGCAAAGTAAGAGACACTAGTAATCTCAATTGGTGCAGATGTAAAAAGACTAGGGATGATCTGGCGAGCAATGATGAGGGTGATAGGGATTAAAATCCCTAGTGCTAATAGGCTGTGGAGAACAATGAAAGATATTCTACGCGAATCCATTTTCATCTGCTCTACATCATCTGTTCCAGAGGAACCCTATCGTCGGCAGATACTATACGTGAGCTAAAGGCTGAACCAAATGCGATTACAGCGGCATCCAAAAAGAGTGCTATAATTTGCAGAAGGGGGAGGAGTAGAATAATTTGAGGCTCAACGATAGAAACTGCTGAGGCCTGTACGCCATTGAATATCATGAGGATGATAAACAAGACCTCTATGCCAGGTGAAAAAGCCGCTCCTAAAGAAAATAGTGCGGAGCCTAATGCAACAAAGACCATGATTTGTAACGTTGGTTGCACTCCCTGCAGAGTAGTTAACAATCCCAGAGAGACAAATGTGGCAATCAACGCACTCCCCCCTCGACCAATAACGGTAAGGAGAGGAATGGAAAGCCCGAGAGCTCTTTTACGCACCCCATTGTTTTGTTGTGACAAAGCTAATAACGGAGTTGTTCCATATAGTATGGAGCCAGAAAACCCCGTAGCAAGGATAGCGGGGAAGACCCCAAGTAATACATTATAAGGGTTTCCTCCTTTAAAACGGGTGAACAGACCGAATATCAAGGGAAGGAGAATTCCAAGAGTGGCGACAATAGCAATAGCAAGTCCAATAAGAATCCATGAATTTGTCCTAAGAAGTCCCTCCATCGTAAATTCACCAAACCATGAAGCGCTTATAAATAGGAGGAATATAGCTCCTAAAATAGTGATGATTCTGGTTAAACGCATCATAACCTCGGCAAATGAGTTAACGACTACATATGCAGGCCTTAAAGCCTCCTTGTCGGGACGCAGCGCAATGCCAATGAAAAGAGCTACCACGATGACAGGTAAGAGGGTGGTATTAGAGAGGGTAAATTGTGAAAAGGCATTCTCTGAGAGAAACATCTGTAATAAATTAGAAAAGTCAAAGAAACTGCTCTGGTAGCTATTCCCAGCTGCACCCTGGATGGCTATGCTAAAAGGTCTTGCCATAAAGAGCCCCATGCCAGCAAAGCTCAGTATCAACGTGGTAAATAAAGCCCATAGAATAGTGGAAGAGAATACTATAGCGGTATCCTTATAGCGACGTAACGAAGCTACTGCCGACATGACCAAAATGAATGCTACTGGGAATAAGATAAAAATACCCAGTAACTTGACAATGGGGACTGTCACAGAAAGAAAGTTCTGATAGGGAATCCAGTCTCCAAGTAGCAAGCTAGCCGCAAATCCTAATAGAATCGCAATTGGGTAAGTAATCCTTGTTTTCATATAAGCAACAGTATCCCATCATTATAGTTAAGTCAATTATAACTATACATCCTTATCGCTAACATTTGCCAATAAGTTTTGCACTTTATATTCTGACTTGAAGTCACTTTTTAACCATGCTGCAAGCATTTCCTGCATCGGTTCATGGAGGGTGTTATCACTATGCATGCAGATTCCTAAGGCGATAATAAAAACGGTTTCTTGGAAAGATTCCTTACGGTACCATTGTACTTGTTGGTATTCATTATACCCTACAGCCCGTTTAAATTCAGGTATTTCAAATAATTGAGTGAGACATTTTTTGGAGTTAAGCGTAGGTGCGCGCAACTCTTGCACCACTTGAGTGGTTGGGGTTGCTAAGAAAGCGACCTTTCTCACCACCTCTTCCCGTCTTTCTATGGGAATACTTAACGCACTAAGAGAGGAGGAATAATAAGCATCTAAATATAAAGATTCCAACACTGCAATGATCTCTTGTACGCCCATCTGTGGAGAAATAAAAGTCTTCATCACCAAAGATGCCTGAATTATTATGGGCAGTTCCACCATAATAGAACCACCGATTGAAAAAACTGAGTGCTGCTCTGTTGCGTTGAAACACGTAAGGAGATTTTGGATTATTTGTAACAACGCACGCGGTTGAACCTCGTGTGCAGGCTCAGGAATGGTATCTAAAAATGTGTCTGATACCGTTTCGTATAAAGCTAGTAGGCGAGCATATGCTTCTCCAGCCAGTAAAACATAGGAACGAATCTCTTTACTGGAAACTTCCTTTCCAGAGATAATTTTCTGCATCGTCTCTAACATAGCTGTCGATCTGAAGTTTTCAAGGGCTTTAAATAACGGTTGTAAGCGGATAATAGCCAAATCTCGTTCATAAGAAGGTGTTCCTTTCCCTTTTAACTGCTGATAAAGAGCTTCATAAGAACCATCATAATCTTCAACTTCTCGAATGTTTAACCAGATTTTTGTCTCATAACCAGCCAAAGTAATCCATAACCCCTCATCGAAAATTATCATTGATGGAATTATATAAGTTAATCCTTCGGGGAAACTCTCATATATCATAAATCTACGGCCACCGAGAGAAAGGCCTAAACTCTCTCCTAATGTCCGAGTTCTAGTTATCCGGTTTTCGTCAGTTAAACGAACCATCTTGGGGGCTGAGTTATTGATTCTTCCTTGAGCGTGATCGTATTGGTTATTGTAGAGGATAAGGGCTTTACGTTCATCGGTTCCATTGGTGTAGGCAAATATCGACTCAGACACTTGATGATTATCAATAACATCAAAAATTTCAAAGTAATCGACACCACTGAAGGCATAGCGTATTTTTAATAACGGAAATATCCTACGGTTGTGTTCATGCATTAACTGTTCATCAGGATATTCATTCCAATAAGCTTTGTTATACTCCATCCCATATTTTTCTTTGAAACCTTCAATCTGGCCGTGACCGAACATTGGTAATCCGGGCATAGTAGTTAATAGAGTACAGACACCAAAATATTTATCACCATTGCCAAATTGAGCAATCGCCGTCTCTTCATCGGGGTTATTCATGAAATTGACGAATCTTTTGAGAATTTCAGGATCGAAGGAGAGTGTACTTTTAATAGTATCGCGATATTTTTGATTTTCCTGATCCTTCAACATATGCATGAAGGCGCTGTTATAGACACGATGCATTCCCAACGTACGTACAAAATACCCTTCCATCATCCAAAAGGCTTCAGCAAGTAAGAGGGTATCAGGAACTTCGTTCGCGACCCGGTCAACTACTTCCCGCCAGAACTCAATGGGCATCCGCTTAGAGAATTCTTCATCGGATAAACTGGCGTTGGCCCTTCCTGGAATATCTCCACCACTACCTGGCTGAGGGTACCATAATCGTTGCACATGCTTCTTGGCCAGCGTCATAGCAGCATCAAAGCGGATGATATGGAAGTTTCGAGCAACATGTAAAATTTGTTGGATTACTGCTTCTCGCGTGTCATGATTGAGAAAATCAAGCTGAGCTGTATCGTTCCAGGGCATCGAAGTTCCGTCATTCCCATGGAAGATATAGGAGGTGGTTCGGTTCTCTTTATCGACTCTTCTAAAGGTAACAGCGGCATCACTACGATCAAAGTAATGATCCTCTATTTTTATTTCAATTTTAGGGTCGGGTGAAAGATCTTCTCCATTGTAGGTATAGGAGGGGAAGGGAGAATGAGGGGTTTGTACAAAATATTCTGGATGGTGTAGGACCCAGTCGCTATCGATACCTGTATGATTTGGCACCATATCACTAGCTAATCTTATTCCTCGTGCTTTACATCGTTGGTCAAGATCGTTTAATCCAGACCATCCTCCAAGAGCTGATGCTATTTCATAATTTTTTAGCGAATAGGCAGATGCTTCTGCTTCTGGATTTCCACAAACATTTTTAATTCTCTTAGAGGCGTCACTACGTTCCCAAATGCCAATTAACCATAATCCGGTAAACCCACGTTGAGCAATGAGGTCTAATTCATGGTCAGGAATTTGATCAAGTGTTTCGATGGTGGTTCCGTATGTCCTTGATAATTGATCTAGCCAGACCAGGGTGCTTTTAGCCAACATTGTTACATTTGGCATCCAGTTTTTATCTGCACTGTATGCCTCATATTCCAAATCGTTGGAACGGTAGGCTGGGACCTTAATGGGGCCGGGCCCACCACCCGCAAATCGGGGCTTCTCCTCTTCTTGCACGTAGTCGAGGGTTCGAAGCAGATATTGTTTAAAGTGTTCGGGAAGAAACTCCTTCCAATGGCGTAAGATAAAATTGATTTGGTTGATAATTGAATCTGGGTGAGCTTTGGCAGGACCCATCAAGAAAGAGAAAAGATCTTCATCATGCTGTTTTACGTTTGGTTTTGATTTTGTATAGCCACCCATGAGGGCTACTAAGGCGATTGATGCCGCTGGGAAATGGATTCCTTCCGGTTTTACTAGTGGCTTTACTGCCCGTAAAAGAGCTGGATTTTGAATCATTATTTGATGAATAAAAAACCCTCTGGTTGTCTCTTCCATCAGGTAAGGGGCAGTGGGTTGTTGCGCATGTAGAGAGGGAGAAGGGAATTCCTGTGCAAAAAAGACAAGGACGTCCTGACAAGAATGGTTACGAGTAATCTGGGGGGTGAGCCGGGTGAAGAAATCGTGGTCTTGCTCTACGAGATATTGGCTGACTACACTTTGGTAAAGCGTATGTAATACACCCGTAGCGTGTAATTTCGCCGCTGAAATATAGTTTTCTCTTCCGCTTTTTCTCTGTTTTTTATTATATATATGGGCGAAATTCTTAGCTTCGTCATATAATTTTGAGAGATCTTCTGCAATTGCAAATATAGGTTCTTGGTAATTTATATCCTGACGGGTCTTCAATGCAATTCTAAAATCTCTTGCTTCCATGTGTTCCCCCTGTGTTTATGCAATCAATCTGGAATAAGGACACTTTCAGTATCGTCGTCATGTGGGCCTCAGTCAACTAAAATCCCACTTGAGCACTCTTTGGTAAAGTCTGGACTGAACATTTTTGTAAAAACCATGTCTGTAAAAGTTGTATTGCCTGATCCCAGATAAGAGACAACTGTGCCTCTTGCACACTCGAAAATCTTCCGAGTACATATGAAGATACTGTACCATGTTCTGGTCGGCCTATACCGAGGCGTAAACGGAAGAAGTCATTGGTTCCAATATCTTGCCGTATAGATTTTAACCCATTATGGCCGGCAAGGCCACCTCCTTGTTGGAGACGGAGTGTAAGGAATTCAAGTTCGATATCATCATGCACAACTAAAATTTCAGATGGCTCAATTTCAAAGTAGCGACTCATAGCGCCGACACTACGTCCACTTTCATTCATAAAAGTCATTGGCTTGAGAAGATATACCGGAGTGTTTGCCATGGTTACTGAAGTCCACATACCATGAAATTTTTCTTGCCAAGCTGGAACAGAGCTATGCTCTAAGAATGTATCTAGAAAGAGCCAACCCATGTTATGTCTGGTTTGTGTGTATTGTGAACCTTTGTTGCCAAGAAAGACAATGAGTCGTATCATGTTACCTCTAGCATAATTGTTTAGCGCTTTATGAACAAGGGAGAACGTATTATGTATGTACTCATTGTATATGTACCAGCAACTCATGTTGAGCAGGTGAAGGAGGCTTTGTTCGCTGCAGGAGCGGGCTCAATTCCTCCCTACCAAGATTGTAGCTGGCAGGTTGCTGGAAAAGGTCAGTTCCGCCCGATGAAAGGCAGTAACCCGTTTTTAGGGGAAGAAGGGAAGCTAGAGTATACGGATGAATTTAGAGTTGAAATGGTGGTGGAGGATTCTCTTGTTGATCCAGTCGTTTCAGCTTTGCTAGCCGCTCATCCCTATGAGGTTCCCGCCTACCATTTGGTTCCTACACTGACACTTGAGCACAAAGAATCTACCTGATACACTTCGCCACAATTCGTTTATGAAGGGGCTTTTGTATGACACGTGCTGAATATTTGGTAAAATTGGCTGAGCAAAGAGTCTTAGTGCTCGATGGGGCTATGGGCACCATGATTCAAGAAATACCCTTAACTGATGATGATGTGACCCTCGATAATGTACAACCAGCACATGGGTGTACTGACCTGCTCTCACTGACTCGCCCCGACATAATTCAGACTATACATGTAGATTATTTATCGGCAGGTGCCGACATTATTGAGACCAATACCTTCGGAGCTAACCGATTTTCTTTAGCAGAGTATGGTTTGGAACAATATGTTTATGATATTAATCTTGCTGCCGTTGAGGTGGCGAAATCCGCTGTGGAGATTATCGAGGAGGAGGAAGTTGAGCGCTATGCTTTTATTGCTGGGGTAGTTGGTCCGACTGGAAAAACAGCTTCGCTCTCATCTTCAGTTGAAGATCCTGCTTATCGTGAAACCACATTCCATGATTTTGTAGAAGTCTATACAGAGCAAATAACAGCCTTATTAGATGGTGGAGTTGATCTTTTATTGATTGAAACCGTTTTTGACACCCTTGTTGCTAAAGCTGCGCTGTATGCAGCTACAACGTTGATGCAAGAACGAGGCGCCTCAGTCCCTATTATCGTCTCGGTGACGATCAGTGATAAAAGTAGGCGGACTCTTTCAGGACAGACTCTGCAGGCCTGTATCAATACGCTCTCTTTTTATCCTCTATTTGCCTTAGGGGTTAACTGTTCTACCGGGGTGCAGGAAATGATTCCACTGATTCAACAAATGGCAGAGCGTTCTCCTTTTAGGACCAGTGCCCATCCTAATGCTGGATTTCCTGATTTTTCTGGTAAGTATAATCAGACTCCTGAAGAATTAGCAGATTTACTTGCGCCCAGTCTCCAAGCTGGTCTATTAAACATTGTGGGAGGGTGCTGTGGAACAACGCCAGATCATATTGCCCGTATTGCAGTTGTGGCTGCTCAAGGGAAAGCAAGAGTTTTGCCTGTAGATCCTTTAAAATTGAAGTTAAGTGGATTAGAACCATTATCGACTAAAGAGGGGTTTCTAGCTGTCGGTGAGCGGACAAATGTAGCTGGTTCACGTAAATTTGCCCGTTTGATACGCGAAGAACGGTTTGATCAAGCTTTAATTGTAGCTCGTAATCAAATTGCTCAAGGGGCAGATATAATCGATATCTGCATGGATGATCCGCTGCTGGATGCTCCTGAGGTAATGGTTAAGTTTCTCCGTTTAGCAGGGGCAGATCCAGAAATTGCACGCGTTCCTTTTATGATTGATTCCTCTCTTTGGGAAGTTATAGTAGCTGCGCTCCCTGAGATTCAGGGGCGAGGTGTCGTTAACTCAATTAGTCTTAAAGATGGCCCCGAAGTTTTTCTTGCAAGGGCACGTCATATAACTGCAATGGGTGCAGCCATGGTGGTGATGTTGTTTGATGAACAAGGGCAAGGGGATACCTTTGCGCGCAAGTGTTCAATAGCTGAACGCTCATATCGCCTACTAGTTGATAATGGGATCTGTGATCCCTCTGCCATTATCTTTGATCCAAATGTGCTTGCTATTGCTACCGGTATAGAGACTCACGATACATATGCCAGTGATTTTATTCGTGCAACTGCGTGGATTAAAACCCAGTTCCCTTTTGTTACTGTTAGTGGTGGAATTAGTAATCTCTCTTTCTCTTTTAGGGGCAATAATGCTCTAAGAGAAGCGATTCATGCTATTTTTCTTAAACATGCTGTCAAAAAAGGCCTAGATATGGCTATTGTTAATCCTGCGACGCTCGTAGAATCTTCCTCTATACCTTTCCACGCTGCAAGTATTATAGAACGTGCTCTATTGGCAAAAGAGAATCGGGTAGCTAACCGTGAAGATTTGATTAACCTCGCTATGCAACCACTTGAAATAGTGTCGCCTGCAAAAGCAACGCTCGATTTAACATGGAGAACTCTCCCTGTTGTTGAACGCCTTGCTTTATCGATTCAGAAAGGGGATGACCTGTATATAGAAGTAGATTTGAAAGAAGCTGAGGCGATGAGTCCTGCCGAGATCCTAGAAGGTCCTTTGATGGATGGAATCGAGATAGTAGGGCGCCTTTTTGGAGAAGGAAAACTGTTTTTACCGCAAGTAGTACGTTCTGCGCGGGTGATGAAACGAGCTGTTGATATCTTACAGCCACGCTTTTTAGAGGCTTCGGAGAACTCCTCTCGGAGAGCTGGCACGATTGTATTGGCTACCGTAAAGGGAGATGTACACGATATTGGAAAAAATATTGTAGCTCTAGTATTACGGTGCAATAACTTTAAAGTCATTGATCTAGGAGTAATGGTTCCTCCTGAAGAAATTGTGGCAAGAACAAAAGAGGAACATGCCGATATCGTCGGTTTAAGTGGCCTTATAACTCCTTCATTGGCTGAAATGGCTACTGTCTGTAAGTTATTTGCGGCAGAGGGGTTTCAAATTCCTCTCATGATCGGAGGAGCTACCACCAGTGAGGAGTATACTGCACTACGCTTAGCACCTCTTTATCGTTATGTAATGCACTCTACTGATGCATCTCATGCGGTTCTTGTAGCGCTAAGCTTGATCTCTAAAAATAAAAATTCTTTTATACAAACAACCCACAGTCGTTATGACAAGATACGCGTTGAAAGAGAGGCTAAGAAAGAACAACTCTTCTCTTTAGAGCAAGCGACAAAACGACGATTTTCAAAGAAAGAAATAGCTCCCCAGCCCCAGCAGATTGGCGTTTACACCATTACAGATATTAGCCTCTTTGACCTTCTCCCTTTTGTTAATTGGTCAATGCTGACTTCTGGCTGGAGAGTCCCGGTCCATTCTGCAGAAGCTAAAGAATTGATTGCAGATGCTAAGGTTTTGTTGAGTACGGACGAAATTAAGAGTTTATTGACTAATTCGATACGTGCAGTAATTGGTATTTTTCATACAGAAGTCGTGGATGAACAGACAGTGAAAGTCTGTGATGAGGCAGGAAGAGAAGCTTCCTTACAATTTCTGCGCATGCAAAGACCCGATAGAACAGGATTTTGCCGCTCATTAGTTGATTATGTGCACCCTACAGAACAGGATACAATGGGGATGTTTGTAGCTACTGCTGGGATAGGGATTGAATCGAAAGTAGATCAATACCGTGAGGCAGGGGACGAATATCGAGCCCTCTTGTTAGCGATGGTGTGTGATTGTTTAGCCGAAGCCTTTAGCGCTTATCTTCACAAGAAATTAGCAACAAAGTGGTGGGGGTATGGCACAATTCCATCAATTCGTCCCGCTGTAGGTTATCCATCAGCTCCTGATCATCAACAAAAAGAGATAATTTTTAAGTTGTTAGAGGCTACTAAACGGGTAGGGGTCAAGTTAACGAGTAGTTATGCTATGCTCCCAACAGCTTCTGTAAGTGGTTTTTATTTTGTGGGAGAGGGGTGTTCATATTTTAATCTTGGCCCTCTAGGTCGTGATCAGAGCGAACAATATGCTCGCTGGCGAGGCTTGAGTGTAACTGAACTCGAGTCGACTGTACTAGGAAAACATGAGGTGATTGTATGAAAGTAACCGATATCATTGCACAAGCAACGGGTCCTTTATTCACGTTTGAGCTGCTTCCTCCGTTAAAAGGTCAGACGATACATACTATATATGAGGCGATTGAAACGTTGCTGCCCTACAATCCTGCATATATCAATATCACAAATCACCAAACGGAAGTTATCTATGTTGATCGCCCCGATAATCTAGTTGAGCGTCGTACAGTGCGTAAGCGTCCTGGAACCTTAGGTCTTTCAGCAGCAATTCAATACAAGTATGGTATTCCCGTGGTTCCTCATTTGATCTGTGGTGGACAGACTAAAGAGCAGTTGGAAGATCTGTTGGTAGAATTGAACTTTTTAGGGATTGATAATGTGCTTGCATTACGGGGAGATCCTCCGCATGGAGAACGTCGGTTTATACCCGAAAAAGATGGGTATGCTCATACGGATGGTATGGTTAGCCAAATAGAGGCTTGTAATTGTGGCGAATTTCTTGACCCTTCCTTGCGCGATCCTCAACCATTTTCCTTTTGTATTGGAGTTGCTGGGTATCCCGAAAAACATGCTGAAGCCCCAAACATGGAATACGATATAGCAATGCTAAAGCGCAAAATTGATGCTGGGGCGCACTATATTGTTACCCAAATGTTTTTTGATAATGATCGCTTTTTTTCCTTTGTGGACCAGTGTCGTAAAGCAGGTATAGATGTTCCCATAATCCCTGGTATAAAACCCATCCAGCGCAAACGTGATTTAGCGTTGCTGCCACAAACTTTTCATGTTGATCTTCCTCCAGCTTTGGTTTCAAGCATTGAACGGTGTAAAAGCCCAGCAGAGATACGGAAAGTAGGTGTAAAGTTGTGTAGTGAGCAAGTCTCAGAATTATTAGCAGCAAAAGTTGTCGGCGTCCATTTTTATACACAAGGGCGTTCCGATTCTATTGCAAAAATAGTAGAAGCTACTTATCCAAAACAATGAGCATGCTATCGCGAACGGGTAACACCAACTCTTTTACAAAAAGAATAGACGGTGCATTGTGAACAGAGGGGCGAGATGGGTTTGCAGATTTGTTGCCCGTAGGTGACCAATAGTTCGTTTAAGGGGATCCAATAGCGCTGAGGCATAATTTTTTCTAAAGCAATCTCGGTCTCTTCTGGTTTTTTTGTAGCGACCCAACCCATGCGATTAGCGATGCGATGGACATGGGTGTCAACACAAATAGCATCAATGCCAAAGCCCAAGTTCAAAGTCAGGTTTGCAGTTTTAGTTCCCACCCCCGGTAGTTTTAATAAGGCTTCTTTTTGGGAGGGGACCTCTCCATGATAAGATTCGAGGAGGATTTGACTAATTTTAAGGATGTTTTTGGTCTTAATGCGATAAAATCCAGCTGGATAAATAGCTTGTTCAATTGTTTCAGGCGCAAGGGTCAGCATCGTTGCAGGGGAGTCGGCCAAAGCAAAGAGGCGCCGACTAGCAGCCATGGTGACAGCATCTTTGGTGCGTAATGAGATGAGCGTTGAAATGAGGACACGGAAAGGGTCTTGGTTCTCTTGAGCAATAGTAGAGATGGCAGGGAGGGTTGCCTCTCCTGTCTGTCTGGCTTGTGCCATCAGTGTGAAAATTAGTTCCCAGTCACTATTCATAGGAGCATACTACCCGAGAGCATAATTCTCGACAACCAGCCAACTTGACAGTGACTCTTAAAAGCTTTAGCGTACTTCTATTATGATCATTATTCTTAAACAACAAATTTCTGAAGCACAAAAGCGTGCTATAAAAGATTTTCTCAAGGGCCATGCTTTCAAAGTAAAGGAAATAGTGGGCCAAGAGGAGACCATTCTGGGTGCAGTGGGCACGAATCGTATCGATATTCGTGAGGTTGCTATCCTAGATGGGGTGGCCAATGTTCTCCCTATCTCAAAACCTTATAAATTAGCCTCGCGCGAGTTGAAAAAGAGTGACACCATTGTGCAAGTGGGAAAGGTCAAAATAGGTGGGCAACGTATTGTAGTTATCTCTGGTCCTTGTGCGATTGAGAGTCGAGACCAGATTATGACGATTGCCGGACAAGTCAGAGAGGCTGGAGCTGTAATTTTACGAGGGGGTGCATTTAAGCCCCGTACCAGTCCTTATGCCTTTCAAGGGTTAGGTGAAGAAGGGTTAAAATATCTGAGGGAAGCTGGGGATGCGTTTGACATGCCGGTTACCACAGAAATTGTGAGTCCTCGTGATGCAACAATGATGTTGAATTATATTGATATGTTCCAAATCGGGGCTCGAAATATGCAAAACTTTGAGCTCTTGAAAGAAGTTGGGCAAACTGGGCTTCCCGTGTTACTCAAACGGGGAATGTCGGCCACTATAGAAGAGTGGTTAATGGCAGCTGAATATTTGATGGCTAGTGGCACAGACCAAGTGGTACTGTGCGAACGGGGGATTCGCACCTATGAACGGGCGACCCGCAATACGCTCGATATCAGTGCGATTCCAGTGGTTCAAAAGCTTACCCATCTACCGGTAATAGCAGATCCCAGCCATGCCACAGGTCTACGCGATATGGTGGCTCCTATGGCGCTTTCTATTGTTGCCGCCGGTGCTAGTGGCTTAATGGTCGAGGTGCATAATCATCCTGAAAAAGCCCTTTCTGATGGTCCTCAATCACTCTATCCAGAGCAATTTGAGAAGTTGATGCGTGATATTCAAGCTTTGTGTCCGGTGGTAGGAAAATCGCTACAGCGTATTCCTCGTCCTCGTGCTGAGATAGAAATTTGGGGTGCCCCTCAAGCAACGCTTTCAGAAGATGCTCAAACTGTAAAAATTGCGTTCCAAGGTGAACGAGGAGCTTATAGTGAACAGGCTATCAGGGCCATCTTTGATGAGAAAGCTGATACGCTACCTTGTCGAAGTTTCTCGGATACTTTCGATGCCGTGTTGCGTGGTGATGCTACATACGGAGTACTTCCGGTAGAAAACACTCTCGGTGGAACTATAAATGAGACTTTGGATTTGTTGTACAGTCATCCCGATTTAACTGTAGTAGGAGAGAAACAGATTCGAATATTACATAATCTGATAGGTCTTCCTGGTAGCTCAATTGCACAAATTAAAAAAGTATTCAGTCACCCTCAGGGGCTCGCCCAATGTGCAGATTTTCTAACAGGAGAGTTAGCACATGCGGAGGCTGTCCCGTTCTTTGATACGGCTGGTGCGGTAGCTCATATTGCCCGGTTGCAAGATCCCTCTTATGCGGCAATTGCAAGTAGTGTTGCAGCGGGATATCACCACATGGAAATTTTAAAAGATGGGATTGAAACCGAAAGTAGTAATTTTACCCGTTTCTATGTTATCTGCCGAGAAGAACATGCTCAAGTCTTTAGAAGTGCCATGCAAGTCGACCGTGTAGCCATTGCTTTTTCAGTGAAAGACCGTCCTGGGTCATTGTTCGATGTGTTACAAGTTCTTTCCAAGTATGCTCTAAATATGAAGAAGTTAGAGTCGCGTCCAATACCTGGTAAACCTTGGGAGTATGCTTTCTTTGTTGAGGCCGAAATGATCGAAGAAGCACTCTTTGAGAAAGCCACCGAGGAACTTATGGCGACCGCTGCCTCTTTCCGTATTCTTGGTATGTTTCATGGGGATCGTAGGTAAGAGACATGGGCGAAAGAAAACCGTTTTCTCCAGTTAAGCTCATCATGGGGGTGCTTTCAACGCATCCGGAATTCCATAAAGATCTTTATGCTTTACTGGAGAAACAGTTTGGCCCGATTGAAGAACTTACTCATCCCATTCCGTTCACATTTACAGATTATTATGATGAAGAAATGGGAGCATCCCCGCAGCGGTTCTTTATAATCTTTAAAAATTTAATCAATCCAGAAGAATTAGTTACGTCTAAACTAAAGACGAATAGATTAGAAAAACAGTTTGCAGTTGCGGGTAACAGGACTATAAATCTAGATCCTGGAATTCTTTCAGCGGAAAATTTAATACTGGCCACTACAAAAAATAGAGGACATCGCCTTCCTCTGAGTCAGGGAATCTACGGTGAAGTTACCTTGATGTATAGTAAAAAAACTTTCCAGAGTTTTTCTTGGACATATGCCGATTATGGCAGTGATGCGTTCAAGCAATTGTTTTTGAGAATTCGACAAGCTTACCTTCTTCAGTTAAAAAATGAAGTAACACCCTAATTATCTCCGTTTATCTGGTATGCGTAGATCTTTCCTCATCCTAGCAATTTCTATAATTATATTCTTTTGCATGCTCTATTCTTCCTGCGAGCCAGGGATTTGGGTAGAGGTTGTCATTACAGATGATCACCCGTGGGAAGCTGCATCTGGTAGACGGTTTTGGTATACGTTAGTGTATCAGAGGGATCAGGAGCTAGAGCACGTGCAATTGGGAATTGGGGTGCGTCGTATTCGCTTGATGGTCCCTTATGCCCAAACAGTTGTGTTTGCAGCCTATCCTTTGGGAACAGGGTTGCCGTTTGGTGGAGCATATCATGCTTCAAAAAATAGACGTGAGGTAAAGTTGACGGCTAAAAAAGGTCCCTTGGCTGAGGCTCTCTTACATATTGCTAAGGTATGGCCTGATCCTGTTTCTTCTCTTTCTTTTGAAAAGCTCTATAACCAAGTTTTAACAATTAGCACCTCTGGAGGAGGAATAGATTGGAATTATATGGCAAAGGATGTAGTAAAGGGCACTCTTTCAGAAGAATCGGTACGTAAGGGTAGTACTTTAGACGTTCATTTACTTGAATTGCCGCAGGGGTTTTGGAAGTGTGAAAGTCCTTTTGTTGATTCTTTTTACGCCTTTTCAGATTATCAAATAGATCTTCAATCACTACCTGCCGGAATAATACGGTATGTGAACCTAGATTATGGATTAGAATTACGGGTAATTGTTCCCGACGAAGAGGAGGAAGATGCCTTTTGGCATGTAGTGGCAATGGATACAATCTTGATGATCTCTGATGCTGCTTACCAGGAGCTATTAGAGAAATCTCGTGGCTTCACATAAGACGAATAAATCTATAAGGTGACTACATGGAATCCATCAGAGAGTTGTATCGAATCGGCTATGGTCCTTCTAGCAGTCACACTATGGGACCGCGTTATGCTGCCCAACAGTTTTTAGCTAGTTGTCCGGCAGGAACTTCTTATGAAGCTGAGCTTTTTGGAAGTCTTGCAGCAACAGGGAAAGGGCACCTTACCGATACAACCTTGCGACAGGTGTTCAAAGATACTGATAAACCATTAGATATCCATTGGTATCCTGAAATACAAAAACCGGCACATCCTAATGCCCTTACCCTAAAATCGTTTGATGAAAATAATACTTTACTGTGTGAGAAAACTTATTACAGCACGGGTGGTGGTAAAGTTGTAGAAGAGGGCGATCTAAAAAATACCAAAAAGCCTGTCTATCCAAAATACCTCTGCAAAATGGATCATATCTTAGCCTACTGTCGTAAGGAAGGGCTCCAGTTGTGGGAGTTTGTCATCCAGTACGAAGGGGCGGAAATCCTCTCCTTTGTCACAGAGGTCTGGCAAGTTATGGTTGATTCCATTAATCGTGGCTTAGAACAGGAGGGGGTCTTGCCTGGAGGGTTAAAACTTCCCCGCAAAGCAGCCCAATATTTTGCTCAAGCTAAAGATCTCTCTGGTCCAGTAGGAACTCCCGCACGCGCTATCAGTTACGCTTTAGCTGTGGCTGAAGAAAATGCAGGCGGGGGTCAAATTGTCACGGCTCCTACGTGTGGTTCTTGTGGAGTGCTTCCCGGAGTGCTCTACTATGTAAGGAACCAATATGAAATACCAACGAGCAAGATTCTTAGAGCACTTCTCACCGCAGGATTAATAGGGAATCTAGTGAAGTTTAATGGTTCGATATCAGGAGCTGAAGTCGGTTGTCAAGGAGAAGTCGGAGTGGCTTGTGCTATGGCTTCAGGGGCTGTTGCACAGTTACTTGGTGGTTCTATTCATCAGATTGAGTATGCGGCAGAGATGGGCTTAGAGCATCATTTAGGGTTAACTTGTGATCCTATGTTGGGCTTGGTTCAAATCCCCTGTATTGAAAGAAATGCTCTAGGAGCAATGCGTGCTCTCGATCATGCGAGCTATGCGCTCCTTTCAGATGGTTATCATAAAGTCTCTTTCGATATGATCATTGATGTGATGATGGAGACAGGGCAGGCTTTGCCATCCCTCTATCGAGAGACTTCTCTTGGTGGATTAGCTAAGATTAAACACTAACTTTATAAGCCTACTTTTTCAAATAGAAGAAATCTGAAAAGCTGTAACAATGTATAAAAGACGAGAACTGATTAGTAATTATGAGATTGTAAATTGATGAGCTCTGCAAGCTTCTCTTCGATACTTTCTAACAAAACTATTCTTCTATTTATTTTCCAGTACCAACACCAAAAAGAACGAAGAATAAGAAAAAGAAAAATTCAAAAAACACTGCCAAGTAGGAATTCCATACTATGCACCCCTCCAAGGTAATTTTATACAGTATATCAATCCTACATCTAAATAGGTAATTATTTACGAGAAGTTCGATGTAACGAGAGTTTTTGCTAGTACTAGCGTATAGCTTAATTAACCCCTCTGCGGAAATTAATCGAGGAGGGGTTATAAGATGAAGAGTTACCCTTTGACTACGATATTGACGAGCTTATCGGGAACGACGATAGTTTTTACTATTGTCTTGCCTTTCGTCAACTCTATAATCCTTTCTTGCTCCATGGCCATGGCAAGTAAGGCTTCTCGGTCTGTTCCTTTGTGTGCGTTGATGCGTGAGCGTAGTTTTCCGTTGATTTGAATAACAATTTCAAGTTCTTCATCAACGGTAAGTTCTTCACGATAGGTAGGCCATGTCTCATTAGCAATCGAAGGAGTATGTCCTGCTTTTTCCCACAATTCTTCGGCTAGGTGAGGGACGTAGGGGGATAAGAGGAGGATGAAAGGCTCCCAGATAGAGCGGGGTAAGTCTTTAATTTTATACAGTTCGTTAACCATGATCATCATTTGAGAGATAGCCGTATTAAAATCGAGACTGGCAGTGTCTGCAGTCACTTTTTTTATAGTCTTATGGAGTGTTCTCAGAATCTCTTTAGATGGTTCATTTTCTGTTATTTCACGTTCTGTAAGTCGCCATATACGATCTAAGAAGCGATACACTCCTGATAATCCGGTGGTTACCCACGGTTTTGAAACTTCGAGTGGGCCCATGAACATTTCGTACATACGCATGGCATCGGCCCCAAACTCGTGAATAATGTCATCGGGATTAATCACATTTTTCAGGCTTTTTGACATCTTGGCAACTACTCGTTCCAGTTGCTCTCCAGTTGATTCTTCAATAAAGGTTTCTGGGTTTACTTCTTTGACCTCATCCATTGGTACTAAGGTCTTGTTTTTCCTTTGATAGGAAAAGGAGGTGATCATGCCCTGATTTACTAATCTTTGAAATGGTTCAACCGTATTTACAAGGTTTAGATCGTAGAGTACTTTGTGCCAGAAACGGGCATACAGTAGATGTAGAACGGCATGTTCAGCTCCGCCGACATACAAATCAACCGGCATCCAATAATCGATGGCTTCTTTTGAAGCTAGCTCTTCTCTATTGTGCGGATCAAGGTAGCGCAGATAATACCAGCAGGATCCTGCCCATTGTGGCATGGTGTTGGTTTCTCTTTTTGCTGGTTCCCCACAAACAGGGCAAATTGTATGTACCCACTCAGGAATTGTTGCTAAGGGGCTCTCTCCGGTGCCCGAAGGGGTATAACTTTCAACCTCAGGTAAGCGAAGGGGAAGTTGATCCTCCGGCACAGGGACCGTACCACAGGAGGGGCAGTGGACCAATGGAATAGGTTCGCCCCAATATCTCTGGCGGCTAAAGACCCAGTCACGTAGTTTGTAGTTTACAGTTTTTTTACCGATGTCTTCTTTCTCAAGCCAATCATTCATTTTCTCAATTGCATCTTCTTTATTTAGGCCGTCGAGAAAGTCTGAATTAACGTGGATGCCATCTTCTGTCCAAGCTTGTTCTTGAACGTCAATTTCACTTTTTAAGACTTCTACAATAGGAAGATTGAATTTCTTAGCAAATTCCCAGTCTCTTGTATCGTGAGCTGGAACGGCCATAATTGCACCAGTTCCATAAGAAATTAATACATAATCAGCAATCCAGATGGGAATTCTTTTCCCATTGACTGGGTTTATAGCATAGCTACCACTAAATACGCCAGTTTTATCTTTAGCTAAATCGGTGCGTTCTAAATCTGATTTATGAGCAGCCTGTTGAATGTAAGCGGCTACTTCTTCCTGGTGTTCAGCATCAGTTAATGTCTCTACTAATGGATGTTCAGGAGAAACTACCATATACGTAGCACCAAAAAGAGTGTCACTACGTGTAGTGTAGACCTCTAAGAACTCCTTGCTGTTTTCAATAGTGAAGCGGACGCTAGCACCTTCGCTACGACCAATCCAGTTGCTTTGCATAGCTTTGATTGATTCGGGCCAATTGAGAGTGTCGAGATCGGCTAATAAACGGTCAGCGTAGGCGGTTATTTTTAGAATCCACTGACGAATGTTTTTACGAGTTACATGAGTTCCGCAACGTTCACATGTACCATCCTTGACCTCTTCATTAGAGATACCAGTTAGACAGTTAGGGCACCAGTTTATGGGTGTCTCTGCTTCGTAGGCAAGTCCTTGCTTGTAGAGTTGGAGAAAAATCCATTGAGTCCATCGATAATATTCATCCGTGTGAGTTGAAATTTCTCGGGTCCAATCATAACAAAATCCAAGGCTTTTAATTTGTTTACGGAAATTTTCAATATTCTTTTCTGTAGTCGCTCTAGGGTGTGTTCCTGTTTTGATTGCATAGTTCTCAGCCGGTAATCCGAATGAGTCAAATCCCATGGGGTGTAAAACGTTATAACCGTTCATGCGCAAGTATCGGGAATAAATGTCGGTGGCAGTATATCCTTCCGGATGGCCCACATGTAATCCTGCTCCTGAAGGATAGGGGAACATGTCCAACACATACATACGCTTGTCTACGGGTACCGATAAATCTTCAGTAACCACAAATGTCTGGTTTTTATCCCAGAATTTCTGCCATTTTTGTTCAATTTTGCTAAAGGGGTAAGTACTCATGCACGAATCATACCGTTGGCGTAAAATGGTGTCAATGGAAGCCGTTGCGGGTTGATGCTTCTTGTTCCTCTATAGGTTTTAAACGAACTGACTCAATTCGTTTTCCTTTCATGGAAACGATGGTGAAGATTCCAAAAGGTAGTGTGATTTTCTCTCCAGGAATTGGGATGCTGCCCATTACCTCAATGAGAAATGCAGCTAAGGTGCAGGAGAGATCACTACGATCAATATGTAAATTCAGTTCATCTTTAATTTGTTGCATCGTGGTATCAGCCTTGATGAGGTAGGTTCCACTTGGTTCTACTTTAATGCGTAATAATTCTCCGGTTTCATGTTCATCGTAGATTTCACCAAATAGTTGCTCCACGATGTCCTCCGTGGAAACAATACCTGAAAGGCCACCATATTCATCCAGTACCACTGCGATCTGTAGTTTTCCCTGTTGGAATTGGAACAACATATCATCCAACTTTCGTGTTTCTGGGACAAAGATTGGCGGGTGCATAAATTCTGAAATAGGTTCCTCTTGTCTCCCTTCGACTTCGGCTGCTAAGGCGTCACGGACTAATAGAATTCCCACAATATTTTCAGGAGTTTCTTGGTAGATAGGGACACGTGAATAGCCGCTGGCAACAATCGCGGGAAAGGCCTCTTTGAGTGAGGTGGTCTCGGGAAGGCTGAAGACTTCTGTTCGGTGAGTCATAATCGATTTCACAGGAGCTTCACTGAAATGGAGGACTCGCTGTACAAGACTTGTTTCGTATTGATCAACAAGACCCTCGTCCTCTGCCACATCAACAACATGCATGAAACTCTCCATCGATAAAGACCCCTCTTCTTTGTCACCAAATAAACGGGTGATGAGGGAGCTGATCCAGCGGATGATTTTCACTATGGGGTAGAGGATGAAGGTCAAACCTCGGATAGGATAAGCAGCTATTTTAGCCATTTCTGTATTGTAGGTAATTGCTAGGTGCTTAGGAGTAATTTCACCAAAAATAAGAATGAGCAGAGTTAAAATACCAGTTGCGACACCAATCGCTCTATTTCCCCACCACGCTATAGCAAAGGTGGTGGTAAGGGCAGAAGCGGTGAGATTGACAATATTATTACCAATCAGAATGGTTGTAAGGAGTAAGTCTGGAGTTCTAGCTAGAGAAGCAGCTAAACGAGCCGTCCGCTTCTTATCTGTTTCTAGTGCTCGGACCTGCAG
Organism: uncultured Spirochaetaceae bacterium; assembly: GCA_964524755.1. Classification (GTDB taxonomy): domain Bacteria; phylum Spirochaetota; class Spirochaetia; order Sphaerochaetales; family Sphaerochaetaceae; genus JAQVOO01. The sequence goes on along the minus strand of CAZGDR010000002.1, from coordinate 10,370 downwards.
AAAAGAGAGTGATGTGAACGCAGTTTCAGAAGCACTGAAAAATGCCGAGAGGATTAATAGCATTAGAATAGTAGTTATCTGGAAGCCCATGGCGTTCCCTTGATGTTCGGTTTAGGTAAAGGGTCTGGACTTTCAGACTCCGAAATGTCTGTACTTGGTAAAGAATTTTTCATAGGAGTTTACTATACAAGAAACTAGGTGAGTAATGCAAGGACTAAAAAAATGGTTGTCATGATATTTGAAGTTGCCAATAGTATTCCCCTCTGTACCGTAAAGATGTAACACACTTACATTATCTGAGATGGAAATATCTCTCTTTTCTATCTTCCAGCATCTATTAGTGCTGTCTATTATAAGTAGTTGTGCTATCTTGATGGTATGATTAAGGCCCAACGGATTCAAGCATTAAATAAAAAACCAGTATTAGGCGAACATGAGTATGTCCTTTATTGGATGCAAGCCTCCCAAAGGGTGGCTGAAAATCCTGCTTTGAATTATGCGATTTGGCAAGCGAATCAATTAAAAAAACCACTTGTTGTATTCTTCGGTTTAACTACTGACTTTCCTGATGCCACTAGACGACACTACCAGTTTATGTTGGAAGGGTTGCAGGAAGTACAAAAGGAATTAGCACAAAGAGGAATACGCTTTGTCCTCGGGACAAAAGGACCTGTTGCTGGTATTAATGAGTTGCTCAGTCATGTCGCTGTCTTAGTTACCGACTGTGCCTACACTCGCTTAGAACGACTCTGGCGAAAACAAGTTGCTCAAGTGGCACCGTGTTCGGTTATACAGGTTGAAGGTAATGTGGTGGTTCCTGTAGCTGTTGCTTCACAGAAAGAAGAGTATTCAGCAGCTACACTACGAAGAAAAATTGAACCCATGATATCCTATTTCGGGCAAAAGATTAATGAAATTGACTGCCTAATTGATTCTAATAGTATCAACATTGATTGTGACGAGGCTTCTTTAGATTGTATCGAAACCCTCCTTAATAAGCTCTCCTTTACTCCTTCTCCACCTGCTTTACAGCGAGGAGGAGAGTACGCAGCGCATGAAACTTTGGATGATTTTATAGATCAACATCTCGGTAATTATGCTAAAGAGCACAATAATCCAGCAGCTCCTGCTATTTCAAAATTGAGTTCTTATCTACATTTTGGGCAGATTTCACCAGTAGAGATCTATACCCGTATTTCATCTATAGATCTTCCCGATGTTCCTGTCTTTCTAGAACAATTAATAGTACGTCGGGAATTGGCTTATAATTTTGTCCAGTTCAATTCTCACTATGACACGTATGAAGGACTGCCTGCTTGGGCTATAAAAACATTAGAATCGCATATATATGATGAGCGGAAATATGTATATTCATACTCAGAGTTAGAGAACGCCCAGACCCACGATATCTACTGGAATGCCGCGCAAAGAGAGTTAGTAGAAACTGGATTTATGCATGGCTACATGCGAATGTATTGGGGGAAGAAAATTTTGGAATGGAGCCGCTCACCACGAGAGGCTTTTGAAACGGCCTTACGTTTGAACAACACCTACCAACTGGATGGACGGGATCCCAATGGATTTGCTGGGGTAGCCTGGTGTTTTGGCAAACACGATCGACCTTGGGCCACTCGAGCAATCTATGGTAGCATCCGATACATGAATGCCAAGGGGCTAGAACGTAAATTTGATATTAAAGAATATCCTAAACGGGTTGAGTCCCTCATTACAAAATGAAGTTGAGGATTGGTAAAGTTATGCAAGTTTTGGGGATGCTTTTTATTGTTCTCCTCTTTGGTTCCTGCTTGCTTCCTTACGCATTACACCTTTCAACCGAAGACTCTCTATGGGAATCGCCATATAGTGATGGGGCTTTTGTACAGGTTGATGATGTGCGTATCCATTACCGACTTGTAGTTCCAAACATTGATCTCCCGAAAGGAAAGATCCTTTTGGTACATGGCTTAGGGGCTTCTGTACACTCTTTCCAAGCTGTTATTCCGGCCCTTGTGGAGGCCGGGTATGTAATAGTTGCGGTAGATCTACCTGGCTTTGGCTATAGCGGAAGAGCTGAAAACTTTGATCATAGTCAGGTAAACCGAGCAACTGTGCTTTGGCAATTATTGGAAACAGTCGATCCCTTAGAAGAGCCTTGGACCCTTGTAGGGCATAGTATGGGTGGTGGAACGGTTGCGGCGATGGCTCTTTCTCGTCCAGAAAAAACTGCTAGTCTAGTATTAGTTGCTGGAGCTTTGGAGGATTTTGCGTTTGCAGATGCTTTAATTCTGAAATTTCCTCCTATCAGCCGATGGGCTCAACTCTATGTGGAACGTACTCTCCTTAAAGAAAACCAGGTTAAGAAGATTTTGTATAAAGCCTATAATCGCGAAGCGGATGAAGAGGAAATTCAAGCTTATCTAGAGCCTCTGCAGTTGCCAGGGACAGCCCGTGGGCTCATCTCTTTTGCCAAGACTTCTCGTGCTCTACCCATGGACGATCTCTCTACTTTACAGATGCCCGTACTCGCTATCTGGGGTGATAATGATACGGTAGTCCCGCTTGATAAGGCCCTAGCGATTGTAGAAAAAATTGAACAATTACAGCTTTCTGTGCTACAAGGAGCCGCTCATATCCCAATGGAGACGCATCCAGAACAGTTTAATTCCACCCTACTTACATTCTTACATTCACTTGTTCCATAATACTTATCAGGAAAGGGTATGCTTTGCAAACATCATTAAAGCGTATATAATGAAGCCCTATGGCGAAAAAAAAATCCGCAGCAGGCCCAAAGGCCTATGATGAGAGCAGAATACAGACTTTAAGCGCTCTTGAGCATATCAGGTTGCGTCCTGGCATGTACATTGGGCGTCTCGGTGATGGATCTCATATTGAAGATGGCATCTACATTTTGTTGAAAGAAGTTATCGACAACAGTGTAGATGAATTTATCATGGATTGTGGATCCCGGATTACGATAAGACTAGAGGGAGATTTAATCAGTGTACGCGACTTTGGTCGGGGTATACCCTTAGGTAAAGTAATAGACTGTGTCTCAATTATTAATACCGGCGGTAAATTTAATGATGATGTTTTCCAGTTTTCAGTAGGATTGAATGGAGTCGGTACAAAAGCAGTCAATGCACTCTCTTCTTTCTTCCGAGTTGTCTCCTACCGTGAGGGAACCTATTTTGAGGCTATTTTTAAGCAAGGCGAGTTTGTAAGTCAAAAAAAAGGGAAATCAAAGGAGCCCAATGGGACACTTATTGAGTTTATTCCCGACCATGATAGTTCTATGTTTGGAGATTATAGTTTCAAGGAAGAGTATATTGAAGAGCGTCTTTGGAACTACGCCTACTTAAATCAGGGACTATCGCTTGATTTTAACCGCAAGATTTTTATCAGTAAACATGGATTACTCGATTTACTCGATAAGCAAGTTGGTACTGACGGATTATATACAATTATACATTACCGCAATGAAAGGATTGAATTTGCTTTTACGCACACGAAAAATTATGGAGAAAACTATTTTTCTTATGTGAATGGGCAACATACCAGTGATGGGGGAACTCACTTATGGGCTTTTAAAGAAGGAATTCTTAAAGGAGTAAATGAGTTTTATAAGAAATCCTATTCGGCACCGGATGTGCGTGATGGTCTCACAGGTGCTATTTCAATCAAATTGCAAGATCCTGTTTTTGAAAGCCAGACAAAGAACAAACTTGGAAACACAGAAGTTCGAACTTGGATTACTCAAAATGTGCGGGAAGCAATTGTTGACTTTCTTATGAAAAACCCTGAAGAGGCCGATAAATTATCTGAAAAAATTGCCAGTAATGAAAAACTACGTAAGGAGCTAGCTGCTGTAAAAGGCGCTGCCCGTGAAGCCGCTAAGAAAGTTTCGCTCAATATCCCAAAGTTGAAAGATTGCAAATACCATTTAAACCAAAATGGTGAGAAAGGGAAAGATTCGATGATCTTTCTTACTGAAGGAGACTCTGCTTCAGGTTCTATGGTGAGCGTACGGGATGTCTATACACAAGCCATTTTTAGCCTACGAGGAAAAGTCCTCAATGTATTTGAAAGAAAACGAACTGATATTTACAAAAACGAAGAGTTGTACAATCTCATGATTGCACTAGGACTAGAAAATGGGATTGAGGGGCTCCGTTATGGAAAAGTTATAATTGCCACCGATGCCGATACTGATGGATTTCATATCCGTAATTTGCTCATGACCTACTTTTTGACCTACTTCGAAGATGTAGTGTTAGCCGGACGATTATTTATCTTAGAAACGCCACTATTCAGAGTTCGTAATAAGCAAGAAACCATTTACTGCTACAATGAAACCCAAAAGAATGCCGCTGTTTCCCGCTTGCGGTCGGCAGAGATTACCCGCTTTAAAGGTCTGGGTGAGATTAATCCTAAGGAATTCCGCCAGTTCATAGGTGATGAGATACGTCTTATCCCTGTTTCAATTTCTACTTCACGAGAGATGCACCTTACTATGAAATTTTATATGGGTGACAATACTCCCGAGCGTCGCGAATTCATTATGGAGAATCTTATCTAATGGCACATGCGCAAACAGTATTTAAACAAAACTTTCTCGAATACGCCTCATATGTTATCAAAGACCGTGCTATTCCTGATATCATGGATGGACTGAAGCCTGTACAAAGGCGAATTTTGCACTCTCTATTTGAGATGGACGATGGAAAATTCCACAAGGTTGCCAATGTAGTTGGGCACTGTATGAAATACCATCCACATGGGGATGCTTCGATTGGTGATGCTTTGGTCAATTTAGCTAATATGGAGCTGTTTATTGAGCGCCAAGGGAATTTCGGGAACATTATGACGGGAGACCCTGCCGCTGCGTCTCGGTATATTGAGTGCCGAGTGCTTCCCTTTGCTAAAAAAGTGCTCTACAACCCTGAATTAACTGAATTCATTGATTCGTATGATGGGAGAAATAGAGAGCCAGTTGTTTTCCCAGCCAAATTGCCAGTTGTCCTTGTGCAGGGTGCTGAGGGGATTGCCGTAGGGATGTCTACTCGCATATTACCTCATAATCTAATCGAGGTTATTGATGCTCTCGCTGCTGTTTTACAGGGCAAGTCCTTTGAAATATTTCCCGATTTTTCCACTGGTGGATTGATGGATGTTTCAAATTATGCTGATGGAACAGGAAAGATTCTAGTTCGGGCCAAACTCAATACGAAAGATCCTAAGCGTATTATTGTTGAGGAGTTACCTTTTGGTGTGACGACTGAAAGAATGATTAAATCGGTGGAGGATGCGGCTAAGAAGGGTAAGTTGCGAATTGCCAGTATCAATGATTTTACTACCGACAAAGTAAACATTGAGATTGCTCTGGCACGTAATACCTATTCCCACGAAGTGGAGGATGCTCTTTATGCCTTTACAGCTTGCGAACAATCAATCTCTATAAACCCATTGGTTATTCGTGAGAACATGCCGCGTATTGTGCCGGTTTCAGAGATGATTCACTACCACGCCAAATTCTTGACGGAAGTTTTACAAAAAGAACTGGAATTAGAAAAAAATCATTTATTAGATCGCCTCTATGCGCGAACTTTAGAACGAATTTTTGTGGAAGAACGTATTTACAAGCGCATTGAACAGAAAAAGACCCATGATGCAGTTGAAAAAGCAGTTATCACTGGGTTCTCTCCTTTTGCTGATCAATTGTCACGGCCAGTGCAGACTGACGATGTCGAACGGTTACTAAAGATTCCTATTCGTAGAATTAGTCTTTTCGATATAGAGAAGAATCGGATGGAAATTGAGGGAATCAATGAACGAGTTCGAAAGATAGATTGGAATTTGGAACATATCGTCGACTATGCTCTACAGTATCTGGAAGATGTGAAAGAGATGGCCGATCCCAGTTCCTATACACGCAAGACGACAATCGGCTCCTTTGAAAAGACCGATGTACGAGAAGTGGCCACTCGTGATCTAACTCTAAAATATGATGCATCCACAGGTTACCTTGGCTATGACTTAAAGAAGGGTACTAACCAATGTATGGTGTCTCTATTTGATAGAGTTCTTATCATCCAGAAAGATGGGACCTATTTTGTAGCAGATGCTCCTGATAAGCTTTTTGTAGGGAAGGGGATGCGTTATTGTGGTCTAGCTGATAAAGAAGTAATGGAAGAGGTTGTCTTTACTATTATTTATCAGGAGAAGACACTTAAGTACTTATTTATTAAACGATGTAAGATCACGCAGTTTATATTGAATAAAACGTATGAATTATTGCCAAAAGGTAATTTTAAGCTTTATACACTCTCCACCCACCCAGATGCTCGAATAACGATTACCTTTAAAAAGGGCAAAGGGTATAAGAATTTAGAAGATAGAACCTATTTTTCTCGGTTCCTTATTAAAGGAGTGAGGGCTAATGGTGTCCGTTTGACTACTAAAGAAGCCCAGACTATCCGGATTAAACGGGAAGATGATCCAAAAGCAGAGGATGAAGACTCGCTATTTAAGGATATCGATCCCTTCGATGATGAAGTATAAGAGGATGCCCCTGATGCATGAGTTAGAATCTAGAATCTTGTATGAAGATAATCACTTTATAATTGTTAACAAACTCCCAGGAGAGTTGGTACAGGCCGATAAAACTGGCGATGCAACCCTTGCCGATACCGTACGGGATTATTTGCAGGTAACGTATCAAAAGCCTGGTAACGTGTTCTTAGGAATCCCCCATCGAATTGATCGGCCGACGAGCGGCATTGTCATCTACACAAAAACAGAAAAAGCTTTAGTACGGATGAATGGGCTCTTTCGATCAGATGATGCCGTTGTGAAAACATATTGGGCTGTTGTTGATCGCCTACCGAAGGCTGATGAAGGTTTAGCTGTACATTATCTGACACGCGATACAAGACAAAACAAGTCAATTGCCACTGTAGAGAAACGTAAAAAGAGTCAAGAAGCACGGATGACCTATCGTATTGTAGCAGCTTCTAAAACTTACTATTTACTTGAAATAGGTCTTCTAACGGGGAGACATCATCAAATTCGAGCTCAGTTAGCGGCTATGGGCAGCTGCGTTAAGGGAGATTTGAAATATGGCTCTCGGCGTTCGAATGAGGGGGGAGGGATCCACCTCCATGCGAGGGAAGTCTCTTTTAAGCACCCAGTGAGAGATGAGCTTTTAACTGTAACGGCTCTGCCGCCAAGTGAAGTTGTGTGGGATTATTTTGTTTCTGTGGCGGCGAAGGAGAAGCAACCTTCATGGGGACTGGGAGAGTGAGCTTATAGAGGGTGAGCAACGATACCAAGACGATTTCTCCCATCGGCTTTTATAATGAAGGGTTTTTCGGCTTTACTATGGCTAAAATACTGGGTCTCCTCTACTACTGGCAACTTGCGTAGCTTCTCAAAGTCTAATTTTCCGTCATTAAAAGTGGGGTTTACCGTTAAATAAATAGTTCCTAAGGCCGTGATATTCTGAAAGAAGTGGGTACCTTGGCTCAGTTCTACCTGAAAGCCGGGGAGACTAGTCTCTATAATGACTGCCGCGTGGGAAATTTGAGGCCATGCAACCGGGATTCCCAACCAAGGGTCACTGGAACCTAATCTTCCCGCCACAATAAGAATATAGTTTCTATCCTCATGAATAAATTTAGTATTAATTTTATCTATCTCCATTACCATTTCTGCGGTTTGAGCCGGGTTAAAGGTATCCGCTTTTATAGAGATAATATCGGTTATATCATCACAATAACCATTTCCCATAACGTGATGGGAGATGATGAAGGCTCGTTCTAATTCCTCTTTTTCGATGTGTACATCAACCGACTCGGAGCCCGAAACAATGGGACGAATCTGTAAGAGGCTGAACTCAGGTTTTTTCCAAGTTGGACGATTTAAATTACAGGCAAATTCTATTTCAATGGGAGTGCTCATAGCTTGCTCACCAAAAGTGAGGAGGTCTTTGATAATTGCGGCTATAGGGAAGCTATTGTATTTTAAGATGCTATTAAACGTGATAACCTTTTGACCTTCTGCACTCAGTTGATCAATTAAAACACCTCGTGTTGTATCAAAGGTAGATGCTACGTGACGGAGTGCCTCGGGGTGTCTTTCTGCTTCACTAAGAGGAATTGATACAAGGTTTTCAGGGTTTTGATCAGGAGTGTATGGCTGAGTCATATCCAACCCATAGAAAGTGTCTTGTGAACTAGATTCCATGCCGCCAAGATACTGCAAATTCCGTTTTGGAAACGTGGGAGAAAATCGAAAAGCTATCCCATCATCAACTACAGCCTTGCCAAATCCAAAACAGAGCATGCCAACACCATCTTCGGCTTTTTCTGTTCCGATAGGATAAAAGTTGAGTGAACGGGCAACACCAGCAAAGTTTGGGTACCAATAATCACCGTGGCCACTTCCAATGACTTGTTGGATGATAACCGCCATTCTCTCTTCCTCGACCATGTGATTGGTAGCACGTAAGTACTCTTTACTTTTGTTGTAGTAGACGGAGGCGTATACGCAGGTTACGGCATCTGCTAAGGCTTTGAGCCGTTCATCTTCAGTTCCTGTGTTGGGGAGCATACAGGTCTCATAGACCCCCGCAAAAGGTTGGTAAAGAGAATCTTCTAACATGCTTGATGAACGAACAGCAATCGGGACTTCAATTGTCTGAACAATTGCTCTTAAATCTAACATGAGCTCAGGCGGAAGGGGTTTGGAGAGAAATATTCTCCGTAACGTTTCATCCGGTAATGAAGCCGTGGCAATGTCGTATAAATCATTTTCTTCCATAAATTGGGTGAATAAGTCTGTAGTAATAACCACAGTTCTTGGAATAGAAAGGTACATTGAGGGGTATTTTTCAATGATATCGCTTTTTCGCAACTGTGAGTCTATAAAAGCGAGACCGCGCCCTTTGCCCCCTATTGAACCAGATCCTATTCGGCTAAAAAAAGAGAGTTCATCAAAACTCTTGCGATTGAATTGGGCAATTACACCTTTACCTCGATTGAGACGGAAATCCTTAATTATAGCAATGAGTTGGGTGCGTAATTTTTCAGGATCCAGATAATCTTTAACCGAATATGGTCTAAAGAGATTAGCTAATACATACAGACTTCTAGCTTTAAGCCAGCGTGAAAAGTCATTTTTATTGGAGTGGTTCACAAAGGATTCAATGGGAACCGTAGCTAGTGTATGTTGCATCTCTCTTAAATTCTCTGCACGAGCAATCTCTGTTCCAGTTTCCGGATTCTTGAACAGAAAAGGACCAAACCCATAATTATCATAGAGGTATTGTTTGAGATCGTTTAAGAGCGAAGAGCTCAGTTTCCAGATAAAAGAGGCGTTGACTTCTTTGGCCTGCTCAGCATATTTAGCTTTGGTGGATTGTAGTAAAAGGGGGAGAGTTGGTTGTTTTGTGCGAATATGACGGCACAATTTTAACCCAGCTTCTCTATCAGCAACACCTTCTTTATCAAAATGGATATCAGTGATAATTCCCAAAACATGGTTTTTAAATGTCGAATATAATGCGATAGCCTCTTCGTAATTTTGGGCAAGGAGAATCTTTGGACGCCCACGCATGCGTAGGGCTGTAGCCCATGGGTTTAGGCCTTCGCTCATGCTCATGCGAGTTTGTTGAATAATAGCGGTATAGAGGATTGGCAGGTAGGAGGAATAGAACCTAACAGAATTTTCGACTAGTATAATCACGGGTACTTCGGCTGCTGTTTGAGAGTCGTGCACAGCATTCATCTTATCTTCGATGAGTTTAACCATAGCTAAGAAAATATTTGGGTTCCCTTGCCAATAATAGAGATAATCAACAGCAGCTATATGACGTTTTTTTAAGCTCACACTCACATGATGGGTTGGAGAAGGGGAGAGGGCGACGATGGGGAGATTAGGGTACTGATCTTTTATTGTTTGAGCCAGTTCCACGACACTAGTGTTGCCTAGTTCCAGCATAGTGACAACAAGATCAAACTCCTTGGTATCTAAGAACTGGAAGAGGTCTTCTATGGTTCTGACGAAGGTTATTTTAGGGGGATTGGTCAGACCTAATTGGGTATATTCTCTAAACAACTCTTCCTCTACTCGGCCATCTTCTTCAATGAGGAATTGGTCATATTCACTACAAATGAGAATAACATTATAGATGTGGCGGGGCATCAGTTCCCCAAACGGGTCGCCAGCTGCTAGTAAATTTTTCATAGTAGTTTATCGTAGCATGGAACATAAAGTTTACCTAGGTTTTTTCTTTCTGCCGTTTTGCTAATTTGTGAGAAGGGTGTCATGATCACGTATACTTAAGTTCGCAATTTGACAGTAGATTGAAA
>CAZGDR010000001.1:1727-110293 GCA_964524755.1 uncultured Spirochaetaceae bacterium | reverse complement strand
CGATGTTGTAACAATAGATAAAGATAGTGAAATTATGTCTGAAAGATGTGTATGTATATCTATCCACTTTATTTATCTATAGAAACAATATGTATATGTTATAGAAGTATAGCTAGAAATATATTATATGCATATCGCATTAGTGGTCTATCAACTTTTAAAATCATAGTTTCTATGGTACTTATCAAGCATTTCAGTTATATTTTCCAACATAAAAATTAGATGACAAAAACGTACATCTTGATCCTGTAACTCTCTAAAATAATTATTATCACTAGTAACTGGAGAAATTACGTACAAAATAGGATTTGCTCCAATGCGGTGTTTTGTCAAAAGAGATGTTCCTAAGCAAATATGAAAACAGTAAGAATGTCAAAAAATTACTTGTGGTGGGTTTACGTGATTCGTTTATTATTTTAGAGGCAGAACCTATTTGCCAAGTAGTGAGTAATCTTTTGGAGAAAAAGCCCTTAAAGATAATCTGTTAAGGGCGTATGAATCAGGACTGTTCTATTATAATTTAAATAATAATTCTTCGTATCCTGGGAATGGCCAAGCTTGTTTATCAGTATAGGTTTCAAGCATATCAGCATGGAAGCGTAAATTCGCCATTTCTTTGATAACCTTCTCATGGTAGAATTCAGCTTGAGCTAAGGGATCACCGGCCAATGAGAGAGCCTCTGCAATTGCGATATGGAGGGCATCACTAGCTTTGATTGTTGCGTTGAGTTCTTTTGAGAGAAGACCCGCGATCTTTTCTAGTTCTTCAGTTTCGAAACCAATCTCTTGCTGACTCTTAATATCATCACATAATTCTGAGACATACCGAGTTACAGCCGGAACAATACTGCGTCGGGCCATTTCCACCATAACACCAGCTTCAATATTGATCTGTTTACTATAAATCTCTAAATATACCTCAAGACGTGATTCAAGCTCTTCGCGTGAGAAAATACCATGACGAATGAACATCTCAACATACTCTGGGTGCACAAGATATTGTAAAGCTGCTATGGTGTTGGGGATATTGGGCAAACCACGCCGTTTAGCCTCTTCAACCCAATCTTGTGAATAGCCATTTCCGTTAAAGACAATACGCTTATGATCTGCATACATCTCTTTAATGAGGGTAATAGCCTCAGCTTTCACATCTTTAGCTTTTTCTAGGCGAGTGGCGACCTCATCAAAAATATCAGCCACAGCGGCATTAATCATCGTATTTGGTCCAGCTAAAGATTGAGAGGAACCCACCATTCTGAATTCAAACTTATTTCCGGTAAATGCTAGAGGAGAAGTCCGGTTCCTGTCAGTCATATCTTTTGGCAAACCAGGTAGGGCATTTACCCCAACCTTTAGAATTTCTCCATCCCGCTTGGTATAGGGCGTATTAGAGGTTAGATGTTCTAAGATTTCAGTGAGCTGTTCGCCTAGATACATTGAAATAATAGCTGGAGGCGCCTCATCTTGTCCTAGTCTGTGATCATTACCCGCCACAGCTGCACTAGCCCGTAAGAGGGGAGCGTACAGATCTACAGCCTTGACCCAACAGGTTAAGAGGAGCAAGAATAATAGGTTTTCTTCTGGGCTTTCGCCTGGAGTCAGTAGATTTTGCCCCTGATCGTTGGATATTGACCAGTTATTATGTTTACCAGACCCGTTGACACCAGCAAATGGTTTCTCATGGAGGAGAGCTTTCATGCCATGGCGCCGAGCTACAGATTTTAAAATACGCATCAGAAGCTGGTTCCGGTCGGTAGCAACATTAGCAATGTCGTAGATGGCTGCGACTTCAAATTGCCCCGGTGCAACCTCTTTATGTTGTGTTTTCGAGGGAATCCCAACTTTCCAAAGTTCATAGTTGAGCTCGTTCATGAAGACAGTTAACCGGTCACTGATTGAACCAAAATAGTGATCATTTAATTCCTGACCTTTAGCAGCTAGATTGCCAAACAGGGTTCTTCCCGTTAACCGTAGATCTAAACGCTGTTCGTAGAATGTACGATCAACTAAAAAATATTCTTGTTCTGGTCCTACTGAAACCGTCACGTGGTTACCTTCATGCCCAAATGCGCGTAGCAAGCGCAGAGTTTGTCTTTCAACAGCATCACATGAACGCAACAGCGGGACTTTTTTATCGAGAGCTTGACCATTATACGAGAAGAAAGCCGTAGGGATATAGAAAGTTTTTACCCCCTCTGTCTCTTTGATAAAAGCGGGAGAGGAGGTATCCCAAGCAGTATAACCACGAGCTTCAAACGTGGCCCGTAAGCCACCGTTAGGAAAAGAAGAGGCATCAGGTTCACCTTGTAATAACTCTTTACCGGAAAACTCCATAAAGATCTGGCCTGTACTACTGATGTTCAAAAAAGAGTCATGCTTTTCGGCTGTTGAGCCAGTTAATGGCTGGAACCAATGACTATAATGGGTAGCGCCCTTTTCTAAAGCCCATTGTTTCATGGCTGACGCTACTGTCTCGGCCACTTCAGGGGTTAGGTCTTTATCACCATGTTGGATTTGTTGCAGTTCTTGATATATATTCGCGGGTAGTAATTTTTTCATAACGGCTTCATTGAAACAGTTACAGCCATAAATATCTGATATCAACTGGTTTGCGAAATCATACGGAACTGTCATATTCGTCTCCTCCCTCCATGCTATGTGTAACCTCGTTGCTGGTAAAATTACCCTATCGCAACAAGGTGCATTATACACTCTTACCTGAAAAGTGTTTGAAATTATAAGTTTAGCATAATTCCTTTTCTATGTACGTGTTATCACCTTTCATCCTCTGTAATAGTACGCGAATAATACAAGAGGTACAACTACCATACATAAAAAGGAGTTGTTAAGAAGATTCCTTTTGTGCCAGACGATCTTTTAGGGCGGCGAAAGCTGCTAGCGCTTGATTAGAATCTAATTCATAATCTTCGGCTGGAGATTCGAACAGAGTTTGTGGTATTTCTGTGAGGAAACGAGAAGGGATAGAAGAGACTAACTCTCGATTCCTTTTGCGTTGCGCGCAGGTTGAAATGTAGAGCAGCTGACGAGCTCGGGTGATTGCTACATAGAAAAGTCGCCTCTCTTCCTCTAGAGCATCGGGGTTTTCTTCAATAGCACGGGCATGGGGAATGATATGATCTTCAACTCCTGCTAAAAACACAATCTCAAATTCTAACCCCTTAGAGGCATGCATCGTCATCAGCGAAAGCTTTTTCTCGTTTGAACCATCCTCTATAGCATCCCGTGTAGAGAGTGATAAGGTGTGTAAATAGTCATACAGCGATTGGGACAGATTATCTGGGTCACGCTCCCAGCGAGAAAAGAGGGTCAAGAAGGTCTCTACACTCTTATAGCGCCATGTGACAGCCTGGTCATTACCAGGGTAGGCGAGGGCTAAGAACTGACGGTATTCAATCTCTTCCATGAGCGTTTTCAGAACAGCACTCTTCTTTCTTCCAGCCCTAAAGATAGCTTGGCGATAATTTTCAATCAAATCATAGAGATTTCGTAATGGTTGGGTGCGCTTCACTGGATAGGGGGCTCCAGGAGCTATACAATGTCCAATGGCTGAATAGAGTGAACAGTCTTGAGCTTCTGCTATCTCTCGTATAAAGGAGAGCGTAGTACGTCCAATACCACGTCTCGGGGTGTTTACGATGCGCAAAAAAGCAATATCATCATCAGGATTGGCAAGTACGCGTAGATACGCTAAAGTGTCTTTGACTTCCTTCCTTTCAAAAAAACTTTGTCCACCACTGACGTTATAGGGGATATGCTCTAACATAAGCTTATTTTCAATAGCCGGAATAAGGTGGTTTGTACGAACTAAAATACCAAAATTATCCCAGCTTAACTGCTTATCAAACGCATTCTTTCGCATCTGATTAATAATTAATTCAATCTCTTCCTCTTCATCTTGTGGATGTAACATTACAATTTTTCCGCCCGAATCGCTCTCAGTCCAGAGTGATTTCTCTTTACGTTGGCTATTATTAATGATGACGTGGTTAGCAGCCTCTAAAATAGTACCGGTGCTGCGATAATTTCTTTCCAGTTTTATCTCAATTCTTTCCGAGAAGTCTTTTTCAAAAAGGATGATGTTTTGGTAGTTAGCTCCTCTCCAAGAATATATAGATTGGTCATCATCACCAACTACACAGAGATTACGATTCTGCTCAGATAATAATTTCACCAAACGATACTGTTCCAGGGAAGTATCTTGAAACTCATCAACCATGATATGGGTGAATTGTTGGCGATACTCCTCTAAAACCTGTGGGTAACGGGTAAAAATATCTAGCGGTAACATCAGTAAATCATCGAAATCAACGGCATTGTAGAGGCGTAAATGGTTACGGTAAGCATCATAGATAGTTCTTGCCACGCGTGGAGCGTCACTGGGCCATCCTTTTCGCCCAGTTTTTATAGTACTAAAGAGTTGCAGCATCACATCTATAGCATAGGCTTGTGGATCAAGGTCTTCCTCAGACAACACCTCGCGTAATAAAGATGCTTGGTCAGCTCCATCATATATGGTGAAGTTAGGTTTATAACCGAGGAGATGGCCATGTTTTTTCAACACCCGCATGCCAAAGGCATGAAAGGTGGAAGTGGTCAATTTTGGTAATGGCTGTTGAGTCAATTTTCGAACACGATTGGCCATTTCAGCTGCCGCTTTATTGGTAAACGTTAAAGCGAGGATGTTTTCTGGCTGTATTCGGGATTCTAACATATGGGCTATACGATAACAGAGCATACGCGTTTTTCCAGAACCAGCTCCCGCAATAATTAATACTGGTCCATGTATTGTTGTAGCAGCCGTATACTGCTCCGGATTGAGAAGACTTGAGAGATTGATAGGCATGATGTAGTACTCCAGACTAGATGATTTTAATAAAGATTGACCCGATTCCTCGACCGAGGGCTAATAGGAAACTGACAATAGTGGCCGAGATTATGACCCCGCCGCTGACAGCTACCATACTCCGCTTTTTATCGAGTCCTAACACCCATGCACCTAACGTACCTGTCCAAGCACCAGTGATGGGAAGGGGGACGGCAACAAATAACATAATGCCCAACATACCGTAGGATGTGACTTTAGGTCCTAATCTACGCCGTGTACGAAGCACGGTTTTATCGAATATTTTGGTGTAGAATTCCCATTTTTCATAAAAGAATCCATGCACATAGGTGAGAAAGAGGTAGGCTAATGGGGAAATGCAGAGATTAGCCGCTGTTCCCAGTAAAAACGCTTGCCAGAGGGGAAGTCCTCGCAAATAAGCAAAGGGGATGGCTCCTCTTAACTCACTGATGGGGGCAAGGCCTAATAAAATAGTTCCAAAGATAGTCTCTGTATTCATTATGGTGCTCCTACAAGCTCTCAATCGTAATAGCATCGACGGGGCAAACTTCATGACAACAATAACATCGGATGCATTTTGTATAATCAACGACAACTTTATGGTTTTCATCAAGTGTTAAGGCTTTGCCAGGACATATTTTTACACACCGCCCACAACCAATGCAAAGGTCAAGATCAAAAAGGGGTCTGGGCTCGTGTCGTTGGTGACGAAATTTAAAATAACGGGTAAAAAGTGGCCCTATAAGGGCACTCAAAAGACGCGTCTTTTTTTGTTGCTTAATACGTTTGAAATCGGAAATAATCAAATCATGAGCTTGGAGTAAAGGATAGGTTATCTCGTTGATATCTTGCCAAGTAGTAAGTTTACGTTTTAGCAGTTCTCGTACTAAAGGGAGTGAAAGAGGGTCATACCCCATAATAATAGCTTGAGCTGCATCTAGTGCCGTGGGATCAGCTGATGCTAGCAACAATCCCGTGTAGCGAGGATCGCCAGCTGCTGGGCCAGCACCTTCCATCGAAATGATACCATCCATAATCGCAAAATGGGGCTTTATCACAGCATATAACCCAGAGAGCATGCGAGCAAACGATTCCCGCGTTGCATAGAGCATATGACAAGAACTCTTATGGAGCCCTGGAACCATACCAAATAAGTTTTTTACACTTCCTGTGGCATACATCAGTTGATGGGTCTTCATTTTAGCAACTGAAATAA
This sequence comes from uncultured Spirochaetaceae bacterium, assembly GCA_964524755.1. GTDB lineage: Bacteria > Spirochaetota > Spirochaetia > Sphaerochaetales > Sphaerochaetaceae > JAQVOO01. The sequence continues at coordinate 104,213 of CAZGDR010000001.1, read as the reverse complement.
TGATGTCAACTTCACTCATCACGTTAGGCAAGGGGAGCTTTAACCGATAGGTTCCTGGAATAGTATACGTAACTGGATCTCGGGCAAACTCTACCCAACGAGCACCTTCTTCTTGGCATACTTGGGCAATACCGGAGATTCTTGGACTGAAATTGGGTCCACTTATCCCCGGGGAATCTCCCACCAAAACTTCTGCAGCCTTTCGAGCGTAGAGCATTTTAATGAGTTCGCGAACAACTTCGGGACGGGTGGTAACAGCCTTTTCGGGAGCTGCATCACTGAGGATATTAGGTTTTAATAGGACTTTTTTACCTGTTACGTCAGGCAGTGAAGCGGCTGTGCATACCTCATTGAGGACCAAAGCTAATTCACTTTCATTATACGTTTCACACTGTTGAATAGCGACAGTAGGTTTGGTCATACAGTTCTCCTCAATAGACAAAAATAGAGAGGGCCACGACCTTGACCAGTATCAGGGAGAATTATATTGCCATACGAACGTGGTTCAGCATAGGGAGATTCAAGCTTGATCTCTTCATAGCGTCCTTTACGCTTTTTCTCTAGTTTTGCAATGACTTCTTCATTTTCTAGCGGACTGATCGAACACGTGCTGTAAAGCACATATCCCTGTGGTTTTACGGCTTCTAAGGCCGCGGCCAACATCGCAAATTGTTGAATTGCGAGTCGCTTGGTACGAGAAGGACTCCACTGTGCCAGAAATTTAGGGTCTTGCAGCACATGTCTTTCGGACGAACAGGGGGCATCGAGTAAAATAGCATCGTAGAGTGACTGTTCATACAACCCCCACCGGGTGGCATCATGACTAGTGAAAGTTATAGGTGCCTGCAGTTCCTTGCTAAGATGTTCTTCGATCACTCTCCTTAAACGTTGCCGTCGTTGGCTAGAACGATCATTACACACCAGAGATCCAGAGCCGTTCAGGGCTGTAGCAAGAATTAAACTTTTTCCTCCAGGTGCAGCACACATATCTAGCACCGTGTCCTCAGCCTGGATAGGAAGCATCTTGGTAGCAATGATTGAGCCTTCATCTAAATAATAGGTTTTCTCTAAACCTTCTGCTAGCGCCACTGGCGTTGAAGGGGCTAAAAGAGCCTCTCGTAGCGCAGGCCAACGTTGCAGGTAGTGCGTTGAGTAGAAAGTGTTAAAACGGTCTAGAGGACTAGTAGATGGTTCCATGTAAGCTACTGTAACGTGACTGAGCATCTCTGTCCAGAACCGTCTCAATGGAGATGGAGCAAAAAGCCAATACAAAAAAGAGAGCTGGCAACTACACAAAACAGGTGCCAAATCATATGGCTATGGGGTAAGTGTTTTTTAGAATAGAAGATAACACCCACCGTATAGGTCAACCCCGCCGCGATGATCCAAAATAAGAGATTGGTGGGGATAAAAGGGACAATGTCTTTCCAGAAGAAGACAATCATCCAGCCCATAGCAAGATAAAATAGAACATGGAGGATCTTTAGTTTACCCCAGAAAATAAGACTAAAGAGAATCCCCAATAGTGCAACACCCCATACAATGTATAAGACCCGTATAGCGGCCTCATTACCTATAAATAATAAAATTGGGGAGTAGGTCCCAGCTATTAAAAGGTAAATATTGGCATGATCTAAAAGACGGAATACTCGTTTTAAATCACCTTTAGGGAGATGATGGTAGAGCGTTGAAGAGGTATAGAGTAACACCAGTGTAGCAGCATATATAAGCATCCCAACCCATGTTCTGGTATAAACATAGGCACTCTTTTTAAAGATGACGATGAAAGAGAAGATAATGGCCAGGACAATACCAATAGCATGAGTGATCATGTTTTCTCGTTCAGCCTTCTCATCAGCGTGGTCGTGTAACGTAATATGTCTAGAAATCCAAGATTGTTCTTTTTTCATGGATGCATAGTAGAGGAATATGAAAAAGATGACAATGTTAGGTCGTCTTATATAATGAGAAGAGAATATAAGCTCTTGTAAAATTAAAAAATAGCAAATCAACGTGATTGAGCAGTATGATAAGCTGAGACCTAATGAAGGAGCTCATGGGTTCACAACTTTATTTGAGAATATGTTTAAGAAACTGTTTTGTCCTCTCTGATTGTGGATTGTTGAATAGATTTTGAGGTGTGTCCACTTCAATAATTTCTCCAGCATCCATGAATACCACACGATCAGCTGCCGCTGAGGCAAACCCCATTTCATGACTGACGATCAACATCGTCATCCCCGATTTGGCTAAGGAGAGCATCACATCGAGGACCTCTTTAATCATCTCGGGGTCGAGGGCACTGGTAGGTTCATCAAAAAGCATAACTTTTGGACTCATTGCTAAAGCTCTGGCAATTGCAACCCGCTGTTGTTGTCCTCCTGAGAGTTGATTAGGATGACTATCAGCTTTTTCGGATAATCCTACCCGAGCTAAAAGTTCCATCCCCAATGTATTAGCCGCACTTTTTTCCATCCGTTTCACTTTGATTGGACCAAGGGTAATATTTTCCAGTACCGATAGGTGAGGGAAGAGGTTGAAGCTTTGAAAGACCATGCCTACTTCTTCTCGTATCTTGCGAATATCTGCGTTACCGGTGACCTCATCTTCATCGATGAAGATTCTCCCCGCAGTAGGGATTTCTAGTTTATTTATGCTTCGTAAAAGCGTGCTCTTACCACTTCCAGAGGGACCAATGATTACCACTACTTCACCTTGTTCAACAGATAGCGAAGCGTTTTTTACTGCATGCAGTGATTCATTGTTGGGCGTGGTAAAATCTTTATCTAAGTTTTCTATTCGTATTCTAACCATTTTTATGTAACCTCTCTTCAAGGAGTCCAACCATGCGAGATAACACTAAGGTAATAACTAGATATACGAGAGCAACAATCAACATGGTTTCAAGGGAAAGGAACGTCCGAGAAATATATTCTCGTCCTTTACGTAAAATATCGGTTAGAGCAATCGTTGAAACTAAAGACGAATCTTTTAACATAGAGATAAACTCATTGCCGATAGCAGGTAGTATGACCCTGATAGTCTGAGGAAGAATTACATAGCGGAAAGCTTGCCCACGTGAGAGCCCTAGAGCTATAGCAGCTTCCATCTGCCCCTTTGGTATAGCCTGAATCCCTGCCCGCACAATCTCTCCCATATAGGCTCCAAAACAGATTGAAAGAGCTGCTACGGCAGCAATCATACCTTCAATTCTAAAGAGCCGACCCATGGCGTAATAGATAAATATAAGTTGCACGAGGAGGGGAATGCCTCGTATAAACTCTACATACACACCGCTAATCATATTTATGATACGGCTTTTTGAAACAGCACCGAGACCACAAAAAAGACCAATGATGATAGCTCCTGTGATAGATAAAATAGTGACTTGGAATGTAGTAGGAGCTCCCTGAATGACTACTAAAAATATAGATCTATAAGGATCTTTAACAAAAATAACTAGGGAACTGAGGAGTACTACAGCCAATAAAAAAGTAAGCCTCCATGAATTAAAGACATGGTGGTCATTTCTGTTAGGGATAAGCACCCCATCCGTCATTTGGATTTTTGGCAGAGGTTTATGATCCTCGTGAACTTTAGAAACCAATTGTTTCACTAACGAAGAGTGCTCTTTATATTCATTTTTAGTATTCTTTTGCATGTTTCCTCTGCACTACAAAGAGCCGGAGCGTATGAGCTTCGGCTCTTATAAGTTCATCATCTTTTTAGAGTATATTCCATTGTTTTTTAAGGTCGTCTAGAGTCCCATCCGCTTTTAAAGCTGCTAATGTATCATTCAAAATAGTAAGCAACTCAGTGTTGCCTTTTTTAACAGCAATAGCGATTTGCTCTTTATCGCCACTGATATTACCATTGATCTGTAATTTGTCAGCATAGTTTGCATTATCTAAAACAAACTCAGCTGCAATAAGTGAATCAGCCACGGCGGCGTCAAGATTCTTATTTAACAGATCTTCAATAGCCAATCCAATATCGTCATAGGCTTTAACCGTGACGCCATCAATCTTTTCAGCTGCAAAATGACCAGTTGTGCCAATCTGGACACCAACTTTTTTACCAGCAAGATCTTTCTCGCTTGTAATTGCAGAGTTTCCCTTATGGACAATAATTGATTGCGTTACTTCTAAAATAGGGGTAGTGAAATCCATAGTTCCTTTACGTTCTTCGGTAACGGTCACACCGGAGGCTACTCCGTCGTAAGCACCATTATCTAAGCCCGCAAAAATACCTTCCCAAGCTACGTTACGGGTAACCATGGCATAACCTGATTTTTCACCAATCGCAGCGATAAGATCTATTTCAAAGCCAACAATGGCACCACTTTCATCAACAAATTCTAATGGTGGCCAAGTGCAGTCGGCAGCAAAAGTATAATCCACCTCTTCTTTGGCCCCACCAGCAAAGAGAGTAAATCCTAAAATGAGACATACAATAGTTAAAACTATAGTTTTTTTCATAGCAACCTCCAAGGTATAGAACAGATTGCTAGAATTTACATAATTATGCAAAGAATGTCAACAATGTTTGTATAATTATTCACTAAGCCAGAGTGATAATAAATCCGGCGAGAAGTCCTATTACGGTCCCCCCTAAAACTTGCATGAAACTATGACCAAGCATAGTTTTAAGGTTTTCGGGGGTGAATTGGCCATCTTCATGGATTTGGGTCAAGATGCGGCTCCAATCATTAATTACTTTGGCTTGTTTACCAGCGGCTCTACGGATTCCCATAGCATCATGCATAGTAATCAAACTAAAGGTTAACGATATGGCAAAGGCGAGACTCTGGACCCCTTCTGTAATAAGAATACTCGTGCAGAGTGCTACCACCATCGAGGTATGGGAAGAGGGCATACCTCCGGTACTTACAAAAAGTTCCGCATGAAATTTTCTTTCAATTGGCCACAGTAAGAATGGTTTTAGAAATTGAGTAATAAAAGCAGCTGCTAAAGCCGCAAGTAACGGTCTATTTGAAAGAAGTATCTCCATATCTGTACTTTACTGTTTTACCATGATTTCTGCAATACAGTTATGCCTTAATGGGTTTTACTCTTGTCTGAGTTGAAAATTCTCTGTACAACTAGGCTTATGGCATTCCATAAAAGTGTACAGTTGCAATCAAGAATTCTTAGCTCAGCCTCTTTCCTGGCCCAGTTCGCTATATCAATGGCAAACTTGGCTTTAGTTTATCATATGCGCTTACAATTTAACCTCTCGGCGCAGATGGTTGGAGTTTCAGCTGCCATCTATACCTTTACCTATTTTATTTGCTGTTTAGCCTTAGGCCCCCTTGCCTCACGCTTAAAACCGCGCCAGAGTGTAAACTTCTCCATGCTCGGCATGGCTGTTTCAATTGGCATGGTGATGTATACCAATTCAATTACTATCGCTTTTATAGCTTTAGTGGGGTATGGCGCAGCTATGTCTTTTCTGTGGCCACAACTAGCCGCTTGGATTACTCGGGGTAAAGAGGGAAGGGCATTAAACAAAGCCACTAGTTCTTTTAATGTCTCTTGGAGTCTTGGAGCTGCAACCTCTCCACTACTCACTGGGGTGTTAGTGGGAACTGCTACCCGAGCTCCCCTTGTAGCTTCAATAATTCTCTTTGCCCTTGTTTTTTTGCTACTGGCTATTTCGACCTTGGCCATTCCATCCATACGAGCTGTGGTCTCGGAATTTCAGAATATACAGCAGTCAGAGGGAGAAGATCAAAGTACCCCTTTACGGTTTCTTTCTTGGGCGGGAGTACTCACTGTGTATGCTGCCTTAGCAGTTATCTTAACCATCTATCCGTTGCATGCAATGGATAATCTTCCCTTCTCAGAGGCTGCGGTAGGGGCCTTACTCCTGATTCGAGGCGTTAGTACCGTAGGAATGTTTGTGGTGATGGGTAAAACGAGTTGGTGGCACTTTAATCGGCCGCTAGTTCTTGTTGTCCAATTACTTGTTGTGGGAATTTGTCTTTTGGGGACGTTAGCTACCTCTTTTTTCCATTATTCCCTCTTCTTTGTCGCCTTTGGAATAGTATTTGCGATGACCTATGCTTTTAGTATTTTCCATGGAGCATCTGGCAGCCTACACCGCTCAAAACGGATGATGATTCATGAAATGTTATTGACAGTAGGGACCATCGTTGGATCAATCTTAGGGGGTACTATCTACCAAAACCTCAATTTTCCCAGTGTATTATATGGATGCTCCTTGTTAGTTGCCGTTCCTTTCATGGTAGGTGTAGTGACGCATATATTTAAAATTGGTCAACGCTCAGCTCTATACTAATAATTGTCTTTTATGCATGATAGTTACTATACCATTACAAGGAGTTATGTATGAGCTCTTCCTTAACATACAAGATATTGCAAGAACACATCGTTGAAGGAACTCTTGCAGCCGGAAACGAGATTGCAATTCGTATTGATCAAACCCTTACGCAGGATGCTACGGGGACTATGGCCTATTTGCAATTTGAAGCCATGGGACTCGATCAGGTGAAAAATGAACTAGCTGTGAGTTATGTAGACCACAACACCATCCAAGTGGGCTTTGAAAATGCAGATGATCATCGCTACCTGCAAAGTGTAGCTGCCCGTTATGGGATAATCTATTCACGTCCTGGAAACGGTATATGCCATCAGGTGCATTTAGAACGGTTCGGAGAACCTGGCAAAACACTCCTAGGTTCTGATTCCCACACTCCTACCGGAGGAGGCTTGGGAATGATAGCTATTGGTGCCGGTGGGTTAGATATCGCTGTAGCGATGGGAGGGGGGGCTTTCCACCTCATTGCCCCTAAAGTGATTGAGATTCACCTTACTGGAAAGTTGCGCCCTTGGGTAACTGCTAAAGATGTTATCCTGACCGTCTTGGAGCACTTTGGAGTGAAAGGGAATGTGAACTCTGTATTTGAGTATACCGGCGAGGGCGTTGCTTCACTGAGTGTCCCTGAACGAGCTACCATGTGTAACATGGGTGCAGAATGTGGTGTAACGACTTCACTCTTTCCCTCCGATGAAGTGACCAAACAGTTTTTAACAGCCCAAAACCGTTCTCAAACGTACCGACCTTTAGCGCCTGACAAAGATGCTGTCTACGATAGTACTTTTACGATAGATCTAGGAAAAGTAGTTCCTAAAACTGCTGCTCCCCACTCACCAGGTAATGTTGTGAATGTAGAACAGGTTGCTGGGATGCCTATTCAGCAGGTGCTTATTGGTAGTTGTACCAACAGCTCATACGCTGAGTTACATCGGGTAGCTGAGGTCTTGGATGGGCATAGTGTTGCCCCTACAGTGAGTTTAGGTATCGCTCCTGGATCACGGGAAGTCATGATGATGCTCGCTAAAGACGGTTCTTTAGAAAAGATGATACTTGCCGGTGCTCGAATACTTGAGAGCGCCTGTGGCTTTTGTATAGGAAACCATCAGAGCCCAGAGACAGATGCAGTTTCTTTACGGACCAATAATAGAAACTTTGAGGGACGTAGCGGTACAAAGAGTGCTCAAGTTTATTTGGTCAGCCCCGAAACGGCAGCTCTCAGTGCCATTACTGGAACTTTTACCGACCCACTAAGCAAACATGGTATAGCATACCCCAAACCTATCGAAGTACGTCAGTTTATCGTTGACGATCGAATGCTTATTTTTCCACCTGAAAATGGTGCTGCCGTTGAGGTACTGCGAGGACCCAATATTGGGGATCCTCCTAAAAATACTCCTTTGCCCACCTCCATTGAAGGTGTTTGTACCTTAAAAGTTGGTGATAAAATTACAACAGACCATATTATGCCGGCTGGTGCTCGCTTGAAATATCGTTCAAATATTCCCGCCTATGCACGGTATACGTTTGAAGGAGTAGATCCTACCTTCCATGATAGAGCCCAAGAGAACCAAAAGAAAGAGTTGGCTAATATGGTGGTGGCTGGAGAATCATATGGGCAGGGGTCGAGTCGTGAGCATGCGGCAATTTGTCCTATGTACTTAGGGGTACGAGTAGTTTTAGCAATCTCATTTGAAAGGATCCATCAGGCGAATCTCTGCAATTTTGGCATTCTCCCTCTGGAGTTTATTTCTGAAGCTGATTATGAACAGGTTGCACAAGGTGATTCTCTGTACATAGAGGCACTCCATACACAACTGAAAGCTATGGTAGAGAGTCAAAAACCTATTGTACTAGTTAATAAGACGCAGCAGAAGGAGATTAAGACTAGGGCCAACATCAGTGCCCGGCAGGTAGATATCTTACTTGCTGGTGGCCTGTTAAATTACACAAAACGAACTCTTTAACGTATGAACCCCACATCGAGTATGTGGGGTTCTGTAAGTGTTAACGCTTATCTATATGTTTGACTTTACGAGCATTAGGGCCGTCATAGACTTGTCTGGGGCGGCCAATTTTACCATATGGATCTTGGGTCCACTCCAACCAGTGGGCGATCCATCCAGGGAGTCTTCCCATGGCGAACATACAGGTAAACATGTTGGTGGGGATACCAATTCTCCTAAAAATAAGTCCAGTATAAAAGTCGACATTCGGATACAGACTGCGTTCTAGAAAATATTCATCCTTAACAGCAACCTCTTCCAGTTCTAAAGCTAATTCGAGGAGAGGGTCAGGCTTACCGTTTTGAGCCATAACTTCCTGGGATAGCCGCTTGGCTATTTTAGAGCGAGGATCATAAGTTTTATAGACACGGTGTCCAAAACCCATGAGAAGGAAATGATTTTCTTTCTGTTTAGCCATTTCTACAATATCTTGTGCACTCCATCCATTGGCAATTGCAGTCTCAAGCATTTCGATGACGGCTTGATTAGCGCCTCCATGTTTGTGACCCCACAAAGCACAGATTCCTGCCGATATTGAGGCATACAAGTTTGCTCCGCTGCTAGCAATGAGCCGAACTGCTGTAGTTGAACAGTTCTGTTCATGGTCGGCGTGCAGAATAAGTAATTGGTTAAGAGCTTTCACATGTAATGGATTAATTTGGTAATCATTGACCGGAGTCTTAAACATCATATTGAGAAAGTTTTCACCATAACTATATTTATAGGAGGGGTTCACAAAGTCTTCACCCTGCATTTGTCGGTAGGTGAATGCGGTAATAGTTCGCAGTTTTGATACTAAACGTGTGACAGCGAAGTCAACTTGTTTTTCGGGATCTATATCGTCCATTTCGGGATAAAAAGCTGATAGTGAGACCGACATGGCGGCGAGTATCGACATAGGGTGGGCATCAAAAGGATATCCTCGGAAAAAACTTTGCATGTCAAAATGGAGCATCGATTCCTTATTGAGCAGCTCAGCATAGCGTTTACGTTCTATGGGGTTAGGCAACTCTCCCTTGATCAACAAATAGGCCACTTCTACAAAGTCACAGTTTTCAACCAAATCTTCGATATCATATCCGCGGTAACGGAGGACACCTTCTTCTCCGTTTATATAACAAATAGAACTGGTACAACTCCCCGTATTCACGAATCCGGGGTCATAGGTAATATAACCAGTTTGTTTACGCAATCCACGCACATCAATCGATTTCTCTCCCATACTATCGGTTATTACTGGAACCTGGATGGGGTCCATATCAGGAAGACTCAATGTCGCAAATTCTTTGTTTATTTCCATAACTCCTCCTCGCTCTAGATGCTTTTCATTCGACGGCGTTTAACTTACTAAGCGCTTGCAGTAATGCCTGGGTTCCTAGTTTACCCTTACCTGCGCCTTGTAACGAAATATATAATTGTTCTACTAAAGCGAGGCCAGGGAGGGCAATTCCCATCTGCTTACTCTCTTCCAGAGCAATTCCCATATCTTTTATAAAATGGTCAATCATAAACCCTGGATTGAAATCACCTTTTAGCATACGCGGAGCAAGATTGTCCAGCGTCCAGCAACCGGCTGCCCCTTTACTGATAGTTTCTACAAGGGTTTCTCCATCTAATCCCGCTTTTTGGGCGTAGAGGAGAGATTCACAGACCCCAATCATGGTTCCGGCAATAACAATCTGGTTGCACATTTTGGTATGTTGTCCTGCACCAGGAGGCCCTTGTAACCGACTTGATGCGCTCATTTTTTCAAAGAAGGGGGTCATTGCTGTGTAGGTTGCTTGATCTCCACCAGCCATGATTGAGAGTTTTGCTAAACGTGCGCCCACATCACCACCTGAGACAGGGGCGTCAATACTATAACACCCTTTTGCTTGGGCAGCCTCATAAATACGGAGCGCCAAAGAGGGCTTTGTGGTAGTCATATCAACGAAAGTAGACCCTTCTTGAGCGTGGTTTAATAACCCTTGAGGACCAAAATAGACCTCTTCTACATCAGAAGGGTGTCCCACAATGGTAAATATAATTGAAGCATGCTGGGCAACTTCCTGAGGGGTGTCAACTGCAATTGCACCTTGAGCAACTAACTCTTTGGTTTTAGCCTTAGTGCGATTACACACATACATCTGAGAGGCTAGTGGTAAGATGTGTTGGCACATCCAGCGTCCCATTACACCGGTTCCTACCCAGCCAACAACTGGCTTATTACTTGTATTATCCATCTGAATCCTCCTCAGTATTGTTATGCTAGTATGGTAGCCTAATTTTTCAATTTTGAGAACATAATAACTTTATTGCTTATCCCTTACCGATATGGTAGATTTGTCGCATGGGTACACAGGATATGAACAATCTTTCAGCCACAATTCCTTTGGATGAAGAAGTTGCAGATATTGCAGATTTTTTCAAAGTCTTTGGTGATTCTACTCGATTGAAAATATTGTTTCTCCTCGAACAGGGGGAACTTCCTGTCAATAAAATTGCAGAAACCCTGCATATGAACCAATCAACTATCAGTCAACAGTTAAAATTATTACGCGCCTCTCGCCTCGTGCGACACCGCAAGGAAGGCCGTAGTATATATTATAGTCTAAACGACAATCATATTGCTCGCATCCTTTCGATGGGGGTTGAGCACTATGAGGAATCTTTCTCAGGTCGCTGAGTCTAAAGCCTTAGCCTTCAGCCAATAATGGTGTGCCTGTAGTCGAATACTGTTAATGTTGATAAATCCTTTACAATCTACCGGCTGGTAGCCTCCTGCCACCTCCATGCTGCCTAAGGCTTCATTATAGAGCGAATAGGGACTTGTTACGCCCGCACCTATAAGATTCCCCTTATAGATGGCTACCTTAGCCGTCCCAGTAATAAGTTCCTGACTCTTATTGAAAGCGGCTGAGAGAAAGTCAAACTCTGGGCTAAACCAATATCCATTATAGATGAGCTCAGCAAATTTAGGCATCAGCATATCTCTGAGGTGCATCACCTCTTTATCCATACAAATACCTTCAAGATCTCGGTGAGCAAACCAGAGGATCGTACCACCAGGGGTCTCATAAACACCGCGGCTTTTGATGCCGATATATCTGTTTTCCACCATATCGACTCGACCTACCGCATTATCATGACCAATCTTATTTAGATAGAGGAACATTTCTAGAGGATCAGAAACTACAGTTCCATCATTTTCATTAGTTACTTTTACGGGGATACCATCCTCAAAATCTATGGCTAAGACAGTCTCTTCATCTGGAGCATCCTTTGGTGAAAGGGTATGTGAAAAAACTTCAGGAGGACAGCGTAGAGCAGGATCTTCTAAGATACCAGCTTCATGACTGATGTGTAGCACATTTTCATCTTCACTGTAGGGTTTCTTGGTCGATGCTTTTATGGGGATATCATATTTTTTCGCATAGGCAATCATATCTGATCGGCCTTCAAATTGGCTCAACCATTCAGGATCTTTCCAAGGTGAAATGATTTTCACCTCAGGCATCAGAGCGTAATAGCCAAATTCAAAGCGTACTTGGTCGTTGCCTTTCCCGGTAGCACCATGGGCAACATAGAGCGTCCCTTCTTGCTGGGCTATTTCAATATGTCTTTTGGCAATGATGGGGCGGGCGATAGAAGTACCAAGCAAGTATTTACCTTCATAGACAGCATTAGCTTTCAAAGCATGGAAAATGTAGTCTGTAACGAGTTCTTCACGGAGGTCTTCCACATAGACCTTAGAGGCACCTGTGGCGTAGGCCTTCTTTTCGATAGCTATAAAATCTTCATCCTGTCCTACATTAGCCACATAAGCAACGACATCAAATCCTTTGTTTACCAGCCATTTTAAAATGACGGAAGTGTCCAGCCCACCACTATATGCTAAAATTACTTTTTCTTTTCCCATAGTGTTACCTCACTCTATTCTTCGTATATATACTCACCTAATAGGGGGAATATTGCATAAAGATAAAATAAATGCAACCCTTTGCTGTATATTTATGCACCAAAAGGGGAGTTTCTTTGATTATCTAATAGTATTCATAAACGGGTGCAATTCGATGATGAGGTTTTCATCACCGGTGAGGGCTGGTAGCACAATCGCCGGACTGACCAGATAGGGGTCTTCTTCCAGTTCTCGATATAACTTTACGATTATAGAGTATTCAAAAGAGTGAATGATATCATTGGGATCATAACGGAGGATAAAATTGACCGGAAATCTTTGCGGATTGCGTATACTTTGGCTTACCAGCTGGATTTGTTCTTGCGTGGAAAGATTTTCAGCAGTAAGGTTGATTTCCATTCGTACGCGGGTAGGGAAATAGAGATTATTTGGGTACATGACTGTTCCAGAGATAACCTGATAAAGGATTGTTTGTGACTGCTCGGCAACACGATTGGAAACACAGGAGGTGAGGATAATACCGTTCATGAGCAAAAATAGGGCAAACACATAGCAATTAAATTTTCGCACATCTACCTCCTTTAGATTCCACTATAGTATACTCGAGGTAAACAGAGAAGGTGTTTGGCGAAGGAACTGAGCAATCTCAGATATACTAGTTTGTTTAAGTGCAGGAATCGTGGTATTCTTCAACGCTAATATAGAATAATACGACTGAATGGAATAGGTTGACACTTTAGAGAATATGGCTACTATAACAACTATATAACAGGGGGAGTGTGTAATCATGGTAAGAATGGATAAAATTGAGCGTAGCGATGAAAAAGAGATTTTGTTAAAGCATGGTGTACGGCCGCTTACTCACCGAGTAGCAGTGTATCGCTATCTTTTAGACAATCCAGTCCACCCTACAGCCGATGAAATTTACGGAGACCTGAAAGATACCATGTCTTCAATCTCAAGGACGACAGTCTACAACGTATTACATTTATTATGTAGTAAAGATATTGTGCAACGGATAGCCATCGAGAAAAATGAAATGCGCTACGATGCCAACATGAATAATCATATCCACTTCAAATGTACTGCGTGTGGTCATGTAAATGATTTACATAGTGTTAATTTTCCATATATCCAGGTGCCAGGCGGCTACCATATGCATGATGTACAAATTAACATTACCGGAGAATGTCCTACCTGCTCCGCATAAGCCGGGTAGGAGGATCTAGAGAGTAATCTCTCACCTAGTATACCGGGCGGTTTGAAAACTAGAAAGACCCTTCAATCTAATTTCCCATGCAAATCACTGAAGAAGAAATCCCCAAGGTTTCTTAACACGTCATTACTACCTTATAGTATCCTGAACGAGGCCTCCGACTTCCTTTAGATAATGCAGCTAAAGGTAGGCTCAGTACCCCCCGCAGAGCTCTTATAGCACCATGTTCAGCACATAAAAAAGCCATCACCAATACTATGATGATGGCTATCTACTATTCTATTAAACTAGTTTAATTTTTTCGGTCCATATAGGATATCGAAATATTCCATTTCAGTTGAGAACACTTTATTCAAATTCTTAATCGTCTTGCGATACGATTCGAGAGTTCTCCATAACGTAAAGAATTCAGGATCTTCTTCGTAGGCTTCTGCATAAATCTTGGTTGCAGTTGCATCAGCCACACCCTTAATTTCTTCAGATGTTGCATAAGCTTGGCTCAAAATACTCTTCTTGTCATTTTCAGTTTTACCTACCCAACGAGCCTGCTGTCCTTGCCCATACGAGCGATAAGCTTCAGCAATCTGATTTCGTTCTTTGATCATGCGCTGGTATACACTTTGGGTGAGGTCATCACTGTATCGAATCTGTCTAATGACAATATCGATTACTTCTATACCAAACTCAACGGTAAATCTACGTGTTGTGTTCAATATTTTCTGACTTAAGCCTTCACGTCCAATCGCAATTGATTCCTGTTCAATCTCGGTTTTGGTAAGATTCCTGAGTTGTTCAGCATCTTCAACGCTTTCAACACTCTGGACTTGTTCTTCAACGCGCATATTATTAATCCGGTTTGTATTACGGACAGCCTCATTTAAGAAGTTCTCACTTATAACAGTTCGGATAGTCGAGTTGATAACATCATTTAAACGCAGGATAGCATTTGGTAAGCTAGTAACTGACTGATAGAACAGCGCTGGATCGGTAATTCTCCACCGAGCAGTTGTGTCGACCCAAATAAACTGATTCTCTTTGGTCGGTATGCGCTGCGCATCACCATCCCACGACATAATTTTCTTGGGGTATTTTACAACGGTATCGACGAGAGGAATTTTAATCTTAAGTCCCGCATCTTGGTGGGTACTCATGATTTTTCCGAAACGGGTAACAACCGCCACTTCTCCTTCTTGTAAGATGAAGAAAGGTCCTAGGAGTAGAAAAACTACCAAAAGAACAACTATGACGACTAATGTGGTAATAAGTTTTTTCATTTTTTACCTCCTGGAATGGTGGTAAGATCACTGATTGGGAGGAAGTTATCTAACTCCTTATCAATGAGTGTTAAGGTACCAGCATCAGCTTGTGAGAGGATATCTTCCATCGTTTCGATATAGAGACGACGTGCTGTAATATCTTGACTCACAGCATATTGTTCTAGGACAGATGCGAAGCGTGCGACATCTCCTCTAGCATTATTGACACGTTCTGCAGAATATCCTTCAGCAATTTGGATTAGCTGTGAGGCTTCACCTTGAGCTCGAGGAATTTCTCGGTTATAGGACTCTTTACCTTCATTAATCAAGCGATTCATATCCTGAATAGCTTTGTTAACATCTTCAAAGGCATCCTGCACCTCTCCCACTGGGGGAACCGTGTTCTGTAATTTGACGGTGACTACCCGAACTCCTAAGTTATAGGAATCGAATATTGCCTGCATTTTCGCTTGTGATTCAACTTCAATTGAAGTTCTTTCGCCCGACATAATGGCCAAGATAGGGAGATCGCCAACCAACTGATTAATTATACTTTGGCTGATATCACGAATAGTTTTATCTCTCTCTTGCACATTAAATAACCATTTAGCTGGATCTTCAATTCGATACTGAATAATCCATTGGACATCCACGATGTTCAAGTCACCGGTCAACATAATTGACTCCCCGACTGACGAGCCGGAAGGTTGTGACATAAATCTTGAACTGAAATCTTGAGAAGCTGAAGCTTGTCCAAAGGTCATGGTTTGAACGACACGGGTAGGGATATTAAAATTTCTATCAATACCCAGTGGAAGTTTTGCTTGTAGTCCAGGTCCTACAGTCCTATGAAACTTACCGAAGCGCAATATAACAGATTCTTCTGTCTGATCTACCACAAATACACTACTCATAATCAATATGAATAAGACTACTATGGCAATAGCGGCAATAATAAGCTTTGGACTGAGGTTAAATGGATTACGGGACGATGTGCCCGAATTACTCATTTACGATCCTCCTTGTGAACCGGCTCTCTGCCGGTACACTCTAAATGTAGCCTAGATAGACTATATCGTCAATCAAACGCAACCTTATGCTAGGAGTTTTGCTTATCCGATTGAAAAAAGAGTCAGTCAAGAGTATAGTGTTCATCATGAAAAAAAGATTGATAACCTCCGCTTTACCATATGTTAACAATATTCCTCACTTAGGGAATCTCATCCAAGTCCTCTCGGCCGATTGTTTTGCACGGTTTTGTCGTTCAAAAGGATATGAAACTTTGTATATCTGCGGTACCGATGAATATGGTACGGCTAGTGAAACTCGCGCTTTACAAGAGGGCCTCACGCCTCGTGAGTTGTGTGATCGCTACTTTATAATCCATCGCGATATTTATACATGGTTTGAAATTGAGTTCGATTCCTTTGGACGAACCAGTACTCCAACACAAACCGCTATCGTTCAGGATATCTTTAAAAAGGTAGATGACGCCGGATATATTCGAGAGGCAGAGATAGAACAACTCTATTGTGAACATGATCAGCGATTTTTAGCCGACCGTTTTGTTGAAGGGACTTGTCCTAAGTGTGGGTCCACCGGTGCCCGGGGAGACCAATGTGATAGTTGTGGTACATTGCTAGATCCAACTGAACTGATTGACCCTCGGTGTGGAGTGTGTCATTCAACACCAATTTTGCGTAAAACCAAACATCTATATATTGATCTTCCAAAGGCATTGCCCCTCCTTGAAGAGTGGCTTCATACAGCTTCAGTTGAAGGGTTCTGGGCGAAGAATGCAATCCAGACAACTAAGTCATGGATTCGGGATGGGTTAAAAGAACGGGCCATAACCAGAGACCTCAAATGGGGGATTCCTGTCCCTAAAAAGGGATTTGAGGACAAGGTTTTCTATGTTTGGTTTGATGCTCCCATCGGATACATCTCTATCACGGCTTCACATACTCCCGAGTGGCGTACATGGTGGCAAAATCCTGAAGAAGTAGAACTATTCCAATTTATAGGGAAGGATAATATCCCATTCCATACTGTTATTTTCCCTACCACATTACTGGCGACTGGAGAGCCTTGGACTATGTTGCACCATATGTCTTCGAGTGAATACCTCAATTACGAAGGGGGGAAGTTCTCCAAGAGTAAAGGCCTCGGTATTTTTGGCAACGATGTACAAGAAACCGGTATTCCAGCTGACATGTGGCGGTTTTATATGTTTTATAATCGGCCCGAGAAAGCTGATGTACTTTTCACCTGGAAGGATTTTCAGGAGAAGGTAAACGGAGAACTAATTGGAAATCTCTCTAATCTAGTACACCGCACACTTACTTTCATCTACCGTTTTTACGATGGAAAAGTTCCCCAAGGGGAAATTGATGCTGCTTTGGTTGAAAATATATTGAAAAAAGAGGCCGTTATAGATGGGTTGTTGGAGCGGGCCGAACTCAGAGAAGCTCTGCGACAAATTTGTGCCCTCTCTTCAATTGGTAATAAAGCTTTTCAGGATGGAGAGCCATGGAAACAACGAACAGAAAATCCTGAGGCTACCGCTTCATTGCTCAAAACACTGATTTATCTCATACGAGACCTCGGAGTGTTACTTGCTCCCTACATCCCTTCGGCCTCTACCCAATTATTGGGCTATCTGAATAGTGACGGTGCCACGTGGGAGCAATTGGGTACATGGACAGGAATTGAGGTTATTAATAAACCAGATTATCTTTTTAAAAAAATAGAAGATGAAATTATAGAGACTATGCGAGCTCGTTATGCGGGCAGTCAGGAGTCACGAATCGAGGAGAAAAAACAGATGGAAAATGAAAAGTTAACACCGCAAGAATCTGTTGCTGAAATATTTGCAAAGAAAGTTACCTTACGGGTAAGTAAGATTGTTGATGTTGAGCAACATCCTAAAGGTGATAAACTCTATATTATACAAGTTGATACGGGGGCCGCCGAGCCAACGACCATTGTTTCGAGTATTGTCCCTTTCTACACTAAGGATGAGTTGTTGAATCGTAATATCGTATTGGTGCAAAACCTAAAACCGGCCAATTTTCGTGGGGTAAAAAGTCGAGGTATGTTGTTAGCTGCCAGTGATCCAAATGCTGAACCTCATTCAACGTGTGAAGTGATTTTTGCTGATCAGTTTGCTGTTGGCACTGAAATACTTCCAGAAGGGTTTGAATCTCCATCCGAATCACGTAGCCAAGTAAAGGCTGACCAGTTTTTTGCCTTGCCTCTTTATACAGAAAATGGGATTGTTAAGATTGAAGGGCGATCTTTGCATGCACAAGGAACGACGTTATCTGTAACGCATTATAAAAATGGAGAAGTTGGCTGATTTATATGAGTAATCTAAAAGTCGAAAGGGTGGGTCTAGATCAACTCGATGCAACCTGGAATCCGTTCCAAAGCCAATTATGGGCACAAGCAAAACGGGCTTCCAACTGGCATCCTTTCGCTTTTCGCTTTACAGCTTTAGCGGCTGAAGGGGACCAAGACTATGCGTCAGTGGTGTTAGTGCTAGTGCGCCGTCTATTTTTGGGCGCACGGCTAGCCTACATCCCTTTTGGCCCCGAAATTGATGCATACAGTGGAGAACCCGCTCAGTTAATCCGAGACTTCTCCCGTGCTATTCGTCCACTACTCCCTAAAGGGGTCGCTTTTATCCGTTTTGATTTACCTTGGGGACCGCCTGATGAAGAACAGGTTGACCCTATAGTAGGCCGTAATATACGCATGTGTCGCGAATCTGTACAGCCAGAAGGAACTGCACGCATCGATTTAACACCAGGCTATGATGCCGTTAGGTTGCGGTACCGAGAGCGGGCTCGGCGCAACGTGAGAAAAGCAAAATCAAAAGATATCGTGATAAAACCTTGGGATGGAAAACAAGAAACCTTTCAGGCTTGGTATTCTGTCTATATTGAAACCGCTAAAAGGGATGGTTTTACAGCTCGTCCTGCAGCCTACATAAAGAAGTTTCTCACCATCGATGCTCCCGATATCGCCTCCTATTTATATCTGGCCTATCTTGACCAATCAGTTCTAGGTGGAGCGCTGATTATAGAAAGTTCTGCCGTTTCTACCTATTTATATGGAGCCTCTCTACGCATAGATGGGTGTTCTCCCTCTTATCTCTTGCAAGATTATGCTATTGAAAAGGCTTGTGACCATGGTTGCCAGATCTATGATTTCTATGGTATCAGTGGTCCAGAACAACGTGGATCCCACTTAGAGGGACTACGATTGTTTAAACGAGCCTTTGGGGGATATGTTTCCTATCGCCATCGTTCTCTAGATTACATCTATAAACCTCTTTTCAGACTGCTCTATGCGTGGGTGGAGCACAAACGGTTTACACTTCAACGGCGCAGGTATCCACTACGCATGTCACAACAGTATTCCGTCTCGAAAGACGAATAACTATTTCAAGTTATTGACACTATCTCGGAACTGATCACCGCGATCAAATTCATGTTTGAACATACCAAAAGAAGCCGCTCCAGGGGAAAGTATCACAGCCACAGTTTTCTTTGCCGTTACATCTAATGTAGCTTGCTCATAAGCAGAATTAACAGCATCTTGCATCGAAGAAAAAGGCCCAGAATAGGGAATTCCCTCTTTTTCAAGCAGTGGAATGAGTTTGTTGGTGGTGAAGCTGCCAGCAAGGAGATGAATGCTCACTGCTACATGCAGGGCTGCTAACATCCCCTCGGCTTGTAAATTCTTATCAGTACCCCCTCCAATAAGATGGAAATTCCAAGGCGAATTGGTACACGTGAAGTTTACTGCTTCAGGAATTGTAGCTGCTGAATCATTGATAAATAAAATATCATTTTTAATTCCTAAAGGCTCTTGACGATGAGGGACGCCTCGAAAGGTGTTAAAAGCATGTGTGATTTGTTTAGTTCCCAATCCCAGATTGCGGCACACTGCCCATGCTGGCTGTAAGCGTGGAGTCTGTTTTTCGACTCCAACAAAGCTCTCTATGGATCTAATATTTCGCGGCTTAATTGAAACGCTAGTTTTCACCTCTTCATACACTTTTTCAGGAACTATCATTCTCGCTGCAACGGTATTAAAGAGGAGCCATTTATCTTCTTTATAAGCTTTAAAATCGTTGTACTTATTCAGGTGATCAGGGAATAGGGAGGTCAGGACGACAGTTTTGAAGCGGGGTAAAGGGTTGCCTGAAATGCCATAAAAGTCCCGTATTTGCCAAGAAGATAACTCACAAATTAGGTACTTTGGTAATTTCTGTTTTTTTTCTTTCCTTTTTTCTAGTTCAGAGAGCACTGAAAATCCACTAATTCCCATATTACCAAACTGAATAGCTTCTCGGTCTAGAGAGTTTAGGGCATGGGTAACGGCTGCGACTGTGGTTGTTTTTCCTTTAGTGCCAGTAACTACAACAATAGGTATTGAGCGAATGAGCGGGGAGGTGAGTAGACAAGAGATATCGGTTGCAATCTCTTTAGCTGAGGCTAAAAGGGGGTGATCTGGAGGTATCGCAGGGTTCTTTATTACAAGATCTGCCCACTCAAAATCTTCTTCTCGATGAGTTTGGCAAATAGCTGTCGCTCCCCGTTTTTTTAAAAGTTCCAGAGGTTCTCCGAGTTCTTTTTCGGAACGTAAGTCAGTGATACGCAGTTCATGTCCTCGATCGAGGAAATAGCTTGCAGCTGCGAATCCACCACCTAGTATACCTAATCCAAATATTAATACGCGCATCGTGTGTATAGTGTACTATTTGCAACGAACTAGGGCAAGATTGTTGCAACTAATTATCTAAAATCTCTCTCCCCTTGTCATACGTCTCTTCTCGTTACTAGCTGTATCTGATAAATATGTTATACCGTCGAGAATATAACTTGATAACTCCTCTGTACAAATTATCCCGATTTTACTATGTTTGTTTCAGGCAAGGAGAGGGGCTGCAGGTTAAGATGGTTGGAGCCATCCTGATGTCCTACATACGAAAAACAAGGAGGAGAGGGTGAGGGAACAACCAGCTAATAGCATATCTGCATACGTTGTAAAAGTTTTAAATGGTATGGCACAAGGTCTCTTTGCTAGCTTGATTATAGGATTAATCATTAAGCAAGTAGGACTCTATCTCGATGTATCAATAATCATTCAATTAGGCCAAATTGCTCAATACATGATGGGTCCAGCCATTGGGGTTGGCGTCGCCCTTTCGGTGGGAGCTCCTCCTTTGGCTATATTTGCTTCAGCGATCGTTGGAGCGGTTGGAGCAGGTACCTTTGTTTTCGAGACGTCTCTTTTTTCTAAAGTCATCATAGGAGAACCGGTAGGAGCGTTGATAGCTTCCCTTGTCGGTGCTGAAGTAGGAAAAAGAATTGCGAATAAGACAAAGGTCGACATCATTCTTATTCCTCTCTTCGTTATTGTGGCGGGTTCTATTACCGGGTTCTTTTTATCACCAGTGGTGGCGGCGCTCATGAATGCTGTTGGTGCTCTGATTAACCACCTTACGACTCTCTATCCAATTCCTATGGGGATTATGGTTTCCGTAGTTGTGGGAATGGTACTTACTCTTCCCATAAGCAGCGCTGCTATTTGTATTTCACTTGGTATAAGTGGACTCGCTGCTGGAGCTGCTACAGTTGGATGTTGTTCTCAGATGATAGGCTTTGCTTGTTCTGGGTATAAAGAAAATGGGGTGGGTGGTCTTATCAGTCAAGGACTGGGAACTTCTATGATTCAGATGCCCAATATTGTTAAAAATTGGCGTATTTGGATACCTCCAACACTTACGGCGGCAGTGCTTGGTCCATTTGCAACCACCATCTTTCAAATGAAAAATAATGCTCCCGGTGCTGGGATGGGAACAAGCGGATTAGTGGGACAAATAAATACTATTGCAGTTATGAAAATAGAATCTTGGTGGAAAATAGTGTTACTCCATTTTATGCTTCCTGCCCTCCTGTCTTTTTTAATCTCTCAAATTATGAGAAAAAAAAGGTGGATACAAGATGGCGATTATCTATTATAGAAAAAACATAAACTACTATAATGAGAGAGTTTCAAAATACTAAAGGTGATGTATATTTAATAAAAGCTGCATAGGTATACAAAACATAAAAAGAAAGACATCTGTATTTATTTTTACCGTGTACTAAAAGCTATGTTAAAATTGGTTCTACTAGTGATTCTTTTGGCGTGTGCCTACATTAATTTACAAGAAGGATTGTTTAATTACTCACCCCCCTTGACGTAACCACTCATACAGCTCATAATAACGCGGTGATGTAGTTTGAATGAAATAATTTATTAGATAAGGAGTCCAATTATGCCTTGTGGAAGAAAAAAGAAAAGACATAAGATTGCTACACATAAGAGAAAGAAAAAACTCAGAAAGAATAGACACAAGAATAAGAAATAGTTGCTGTCTTGCAATCTTTAAAGTAGAACCGCCGGCTTCTCCGGCGGTTTCGTATTCTGTACCCTAGTTATCTTGACACACTAGAAAATGTTGTGATAGGGTACTTTGACCTCTTTATCCACACTACGTGGATCATATAGTCCGTAAGGAGGAACTATGCGTAAATATGAATTTACCGTCATCTTCGATGCAAATGAAGAAGTGACGGCCAAAGGTCTTGAACTGATTCTCGCGGAATTCAAAGCCGCTCAGGTCGAGATAGCCAAGCAAGATGATATGGGAATCCGGAATTTAGCCTATCCTATTCAGAAACACGACAAAGGTCATTATTTCTACTTGGAAATAAATGCCGATCCTTCCGTCATCAACAATTTCAATAATTCTTTTAAATTAATGAACCCTGTATTGAAATTTTTGTTCGTACTAAAAGACAATTAAGTCTAACAACTGGAGTAGAATTTATGGCAAATGACACCAATATTGTAGTGCTCATCGGCCGTCTTACGCGCGATAGCGAGTTAAGATTCACCAGCAGTGGTACTGCTGTAAGCAAATTTTCCATAGCTGTGAACCGTATGAAGAGGTCTGGAGATCAGCGCGAGGAAGAGGTGAGTTTTTTCGATATCGTTGTTTGGGGCAAATTTGCTGAGGTGCTGAATCCTTACTTAACAAAAGGGAAACAAGTCAGCGTCGAAGGTGAATTGCGTCAGAACCGATGGGAACAGGACGGACAGAGTCGTAGTCGAATTGAGGTCGTAGCTAACAACATTCAGTTGCTGGGAGGCGGATCTTCCGCTTCATCTGATTCTGGCTCAACAAGTAGGCAGAGTAATAAGACCCAGGAAAGCTATAGGCCACAGGAAACCAATCGAGCGCCAGTGGCACCGAGTGGATTCCCAGGACCGGAACAATTCGATGATGATATTCCGTTTTAATCATAAGAAATAGAGGAGTAAAAAAATATGCGTGATGATAGAGATACGAGTAGCAGCGATTCGAGCGGTGGACGGGGAGGTTATTCCCGAGACCGACGTTTTGGAGGAAGACGGGGTGGTCCCTTCAGAAAGAAAGTTTGTAAGTTTTGCACCCAAAATTTAGTAGCTGATTATAAAAACCCCGATTTACTACGTCGGTATGTGACTGAAAGAGGCAAGATATTACCCAGCCGGATTACCGGTAACTGCGCAAAACATCAGCGAGCTTTGACAACTGAGATTAAGCGGGCAAGAGTATTGGCTTACTTACCGTTTGATCGCAAATAGTTGGGGATGATATGGAACGGCAAACCATGACAATGGTGCGGGTGGGTGTTTTAGCGGTAGTACTTTCTTTGGTTTTGTATCGTATAGCAGCTGCCTCAACACTATTTATTGTCCCCTTGCTGTTCTTTGCTCCTAGGTTTAAACCAAGTTATTGGGCCCTTGCACCGGTAGGTGTGGTATTTGTATTATTACTTGGTTACCAAATGGTTTTGCTTAAAGAATTTATGCGTGAAGTTTCGGGGATGGGAGCAGTGCTGGTCGGATTATACTTACCGACTTCATTGCTGATTGGAACCGGAATTTGGATTAGGCTGGACAAGATGAAGATGCTTAAGAAATTAATGGCCTCTTCTGCGTTCGCTGCTATCGCAGGCTTTAGTCTTGTATTATGGTTTTCCAATGGATCACCGTCAGCTCTTGCTACAGCTGCAATCTACCAGCAAATGGTAGAAGCGCTAATTCCGGCGGCTTTTGGCGAAGGATTACCCTTAGGTATGACTGCTCACACATTGTTTGATGCAGTGGTAGCTATACTGAAAATAGGATTTTTACCGATATTTTTTGGACAGTTTGGCTTTTCAATTTTGTTAAGTGAACTTCTGATTCATCGGTCTGATCCGACTTACCAAGAAAGGATGACCCGGTGGAAGCTTCCAGAGAGTAGTGTTTGGATTTTTCTTGGAAGTTGGACTATAGTATTAGTGACTCTGGTAGGCGATATACCATTTTTAGAAAGCGTTGGGTGGAACATTGCGTTAACCGTATCTCTGCTCTTTATGGTGCAGGGTGTTTCGATTCTCGCAGCAGTAATTCGCAGGAAGTTTCCTGGAATTAACTCAACAAGGATTTTTGTCCTATCGTTCCTTTTGGCAGTACTGCCAGGGGTGAACTTGATTCCGTTGGTGGGCCTCCCATTATTAGGAGTATCAGAGACGTGGATCGATTATAGAAAGAATAGATAAGGAGATACATTCTATGAAAGTTATATTGAATCAGGATGTTTTTAACCTCGGAGAAGAAGGGGATGTCGTAGAGGTAAAAAGAGGGTACGCCCGTAACTTCCTGCTTCCCAGAGGTCAAGCTGTATTGTTCAATAAGGCTAACCAAGCTATTTTTGTGAGCAAGGCAGCCATAATTGAAAAACGAAAAGAAGAGAAACGCCTAGCTGCTGCTAGTCTGAAAGACAGACTTGATGCTATGACGATTACTTTGACAGTCTCTGCTGGAGAATCGGGTAAATTGTTTGGCTCAGTCACCAACTCTATGGTACAGGATGCATTGATGAAACAAGGCATTGAAATAGAGCGCAAACGGATTGAAGTACTTTCTCATACCATTAAAATGGTTGGTACGTATGAGGTTAATATCCGCTTGTATGAAGGTGAGAATGCACAAGTCACTGTTGAAGTAGTTAGTGAGACAGCTGTTAAAAAGCAGGAAGCTGAAAAGGCTGCTGCAGAAAAAGTTGCTGCTCGTAAAGCAGCGGCTGAAAAGAAAAAAGAAGCGGTTGTTGAAGAAGAGGAAGTTGTCGAGGAGATCGAGGAAGAAGTCTACGGCGCCGAAGGCGTTGAAGAGGATGAACTTGACGAAGACGACAAGGAGTAGTTTCAGATATGGCATCTGCTTTATCGGGTGGACGAGTCCCTCCACATAATGATGATGCTGAAAGGGCAGTTTTGGGGGCAGTTATGCTGAGCCAAAATGCCTTCAGCGTGGTTACAGAGGTCTTACGTAAGGAGGACTTCTATAAACCAGGTCATCAGGTTTTGTTTGATGCCATTCTCTCTTTCCATCAGGAACACAGCTCTCAAACAATTGATCTTATAACCATCACAGAACACTTGCGGTCGAAAAACCTCCTAGATCTCTGTGGTGGTATGGCCTATGTTGTCTCCCTCACAAGTGATGTCCCTACCACCGCCAATGCTGTCTATTATGCTAAGATTGTGCGCTCTCATAGTATGCGGAGAGCACTCTTAGAATTGAGCGGTAAGATGAGGGAAGATGTCTTTGATGAATCTCAAGACATTGCCTCCGTTATGGATGAAAATGAACGCAAAATGAGTGAGCTACAATCATCCAGCGGAACGTTTACCGACAAATATCGAGAGAGTTCAGTCTTAGTTAATGATACCGTGGAACGCCTCATGCATCGGGTGAAACATGGGAATAAAGATGGCGTCAAAACTGGATTTCATCAACTAGACGAAATGACAGGAGGTTTTCAACCCTCTGAATTTGTAGTTATTGGGGCTCGCCCTTCAGTTGGGAAAACTGCTTTTGCTATCTCTATGGCGATTAATATAGCCATCCACCAGAAAGTTCCGACTGGCTTCTTCTCTGCAGAAATGACCAGCATGGCGATTATGGAGAGGATTTTGTCTGCTGAAGCGCGAGTCGATTCTAAACGTATTCGTTCAGCTGTTTTGCGTAGTCAGGATATGGTGAGTATTGTTGATGCCGCCAGTCGTATTTATGAAGGTAAATTATATATCCAAGATACCCCTAATATTAAATTACTAGATTTACGTAGCCAAGCCCGACGGATGAAGCGGGAACAGGATATAAAGATTCTCTTTATCGATTATATTGGGCTTATTAATCCAGAAGCTAATCCAAACGTACCACGTCACGAGCAAGTTGCTGAAATCTCCCGCTCTCTGAAAGCCTTATCGCGAGAATTGCAAATTCCAATTGTGGCCCTCTCTCAGGTTTCCCGAGATGCTGAAGGGAAAGAACCGAACCTTGCCAACCTCCGTGATTCAGGCTCAGTCGAGCAGGATGCAGACGTAGTTATCTTGTTACACCGTGATCGCTTGGCAGATATGACCGACCACACCAATAAACACCAAAATGGAGCCACACCGCAGATTGTGCAGGGCTTTCCGGTTCAGGACACTAAAATAATATTAGCCAAGCAGAGAAATGGCGAAACTGGGATTATCAATATAGGTTTCCAGAATCAGTTAGTCCGCTTTGTGGAGGTCGAACGGGGGTCAGGACCCTGAGAATAAGAACCTTACATCTCCAGCTACTACAAAAATCATCAGTAACAGAAGGAAAATAAGTCCCACGGACTGGAATTTCACATACGTTTGAGGTGATACACTTTTTCTGCGCACAATCTCTAAAAGACTTAACACAATTGCGCCACCATCTAAGCCTGGAATGGGTAATAAGTTGGCTACAGCTAACGAAGTGCTCACCATAGCGAGGAGATGCAGAATTGCCCGTAAGCCGGCACTGCGCGTCTCACCAATAATATAAGAGATTCGAAGAGGCCCCGCCACCACATCATCAAAGGCAAACATCCCACTAAACATCTGAGGAATAAAAAGTAACGTGTCGGTAGCTGTTCGAAGTGTTTGTGTGAAAGCAGTTGGTAGTGCTTTACTAAAAGGTAAACCCTTCCTTCTTTTAATTTCTCGCTCAAAAGTAAAGCCTAAAGAAATATGTCCTTTTTCCCCTCGCTGTGGGCTGTAAGTAATTTCTTGTTGTTCCCCATCGGCGTGTAAGACCGTAAGAGTTATCAACGAGGGGTTATCAGAGAGAACTTCAATGAGATCGAGTGTGTGGGCCACAGGTTGCCCCTGTGCACCAATCACGCGGTCACCACGACGTAAATCTGTCATAGATTCTGGGGAGAGAGTCTGGATTGATCCTATTACCGTTGGCATATAGGCGCTAATCCCGAATAAAGGTTTTTGGGCCTCTTTATCATATAAGCCGATAACTTCTTTGGTGAAAGTCTGGCCATCTCGCAAGATAGTGAAGAGGGTAGGCTCTCCAGCTTTTTTTTGAGATAACTGGTTTTGAATATCAAAGAAGTCAGTCACTTTCGTTTGATCAATTTTTAAAATAATATCACCAGTAACTATTCCAGACTGCTGAGCGGCATTTTGAGATGCTTCAGTGAGATTGAAAGCTCGTGGGTAGTCACTGGTAACGATAATCTGATTTGGATCGGCATAACTATCATAAGAGAGTAAGAAAAAGGGAATAAAGATAAGAGCAGCGAAGAGAAGGTTGAAAAGTGGCCCCCCTATATAGGTCAAGATCCGTTTTATAGGATGGGCTGCAAAAAGAGAACCTTTTTCAGCCTTCTGAAAGGTTTTTTCCCCTCTATCCAAAGAGCGACGCAAATCTTCAGTCCCTTGTAATTTACAATAACCACCCAACGGAAATATATTGATACGAATCTCCGTTTCGCCTACATGCCACCGTTTAACTGCTTTTCCCCAACCTATCGCAAAGACCTCGACATTGATTCCCACTGCTCGTGCGATGAAAAAGTGCCCCGCTTCATGGACGGTTATCATAAGAGCGATACTCAGAAATCCAATTAGGATAGAAATGATAGTAGGCATTACGAAAGACCTTTACGGATGTGTTGGGCAAAGGCACGAGCTCTCCCATCAATTTCGATGATCTCTTCATAAGCATGATATGCTTGACTCCAATCATGGGTTAATGTCTCTTGCACCACTGTTGCGACATCCAAAAAAGAGAGTTTATGTTGCAAAAAAGCATGTACTGCCACCTCATTAGCAGCATTGAAAGCAATTGGGTACCCTCCCTGGAGATTGGAGCACGTAAAGGCACTAGCGAGTAACGGGAATTTTTGTAGATCAGGTTTCTCAAAGGTAAGTGATAAATCGGTAAAATCAAGAGGAGCAACTACAGCTTCTAAGTCTATATAACCATCACCAAGAGCTGCCATAATAGGTAAAGCCATATCTGGTGGTGAAAGTTGGGCATACAGAGCACCGTTGTAAAGACGAATAAGGGAGTGGACAACACTTTGAGGATGGATTACGACCTCTATAGCTGAAGAAGGAAAATCAAATAGATAGGCTGCTTCAATCACTTCCAGCCCTTTATTAGCTAACGTGGCACTATCAATCGAGATTTTAGCCCCCATCTGCCAAGTTGGATGGGCCAGAGCCATCTCTACTGTTATCTCTGCCATGCGTTCAATAGGGAAAGTACGGAAGGGACCTCCTGATGCAGTAATCACTAATGAGGCCGTCTGTGACCGGCCATGGGCCTGAAGAAGCGCATGGAGGGTGCTATGTTCACTATCAACCGGAATGATGGTAACCCCATTCTCCCGAGCAAGTGAGAAGAGAAGACTTCCCGCCATCACGATACTCTCTTTATTAGCTAAAGCAACATCTTTATGACTTTCAATTGCAGCTAAGGTCGGAGCTAAGCCACTGGCACCGGCAATCGCATTTAAGACAATATCGGCCTCAGTTTCTCTAATCATGGCCAAAAGTCCTGCTGCACCAGTAAAGAGTTGTGTTGCAGTGGTAAATAGTTGTGAATCTGGAACAGGTACATCATCCCCTGAGATACAGACAGAATGACAATCCCATTGCTGGGCGAGAGTGGCGAGTGTATCGATTGAGCTGTGGGCACTCAGACCCACAATCGTGAATTGATCTTGTAATGGGGCTAGGGCTTGAAGTGCTGTAGTACCGATACTACCCGTACAACCCAGAATAATAACAGATCTTTTTGATTTGGCCTGCATAACTTCTCCGTCCTATTAGGAGCATAGTACAACAAAAAGGG
Organism: uncultured Spirochaetaceae bacterium; assembly: GCA_964524755.1. GTDB lineage: Bacteria > Spirochaetota > Spirochaetia > Sphaerochaetales > Sphaerochaetaceae > JAQVOO01. The sequence continues at coordinate 75,236 of CAZGDR010000001.1, read as the reverse complement.
TGAAGAATGGAACACTGGCTAAAAGAGAGTCAATTGAATCGAGGATCCCGCCTCGACCGAGAATAATAGTACCCGAGTCTTTGACTTTAGCGGCCCGTTTAAATACAGATTCAATCAAGTCGCCCACATTACTGATAATGGCAATGGTGAATCCAATCAGGATAGCCTCAAGCGTAGTAAATATGGCTTGCATGGGTGGAACGAAACGTACCCAAAGGAGACTGATGAGAACTGTGGTTACCAAACCGCCAATGAAGCCTGCAATGCTTTTGTTTGGACTGACTGCTAAAATATTGCGATTGTTCTTCCCAAACAGCATGCCAAAGATATAGGCAAATGTATCATTACCAAACACAAGAAAGAATACCATAAGTAACAACAACGTGCTCTGTTCAAAGAAAAGGATACGAACTAAAAATATTGAAAGGAATCCAGGGTAGAATAACAATAAGAGACTGCGGCTTACTCGGTTGAATGTCGCCGTAAAATCATTTTCCCCCCCTATGAATATCTCTTTTGAAAATCCCAATAACACGAGAAACGTTAGCATAATATCAAAAAGGGGGAGGTGAGGGACAAAGACAAACTCTATATACTGTGTAGCAGGGAGAAGAATAGGAATCCAGGTGGGCAACATCGGTTTTTCATCCTTGGTAAACAACATGTTTTTCATCTCATAACTGCCGCATAGTACAGCGAGAAGTAATAATATGACAAATCCTAGATGATTATAATGGGGTAGGAAATAAATAAGACTGAAGAGAAGTGGAATGCTAGTGCACGTTAGTAACAGACGTTTGCCAAAACTACTCATCTAAAACTCCTCCGAACCGTCTTGTGCGACGTGCAAAATCATCACATGCAGCTTTAAACTCATCGGCTCCCCAATCTGGCCATAATGTATCATAAAAAGCTAATTCTGCATAAGCTGCATCCCAGAGCATGAAATTACTCAATCGTTTTTCACCACCTGAACGCACAATAAAATCGACTGGGGGGATAAAAGAGAGATCCAGGTTAGCTCGAATTTCTGCTGCCGTAATGGGAACCCCTGAACCTTTATCTGCTAACCATCTATTAACTGATCGGACAATTTCATCATGACCGCCATGATTGATAGCTAGAGAGATAGTCAGATGATTTAAGTGGGACGTAGCTTCTTGAGTTGCTTGAACTGCCTTGTAGGCTTTAGCCGTTAATTTAGAGTGATCTCCCCGCAAGAGAACACGAGCCCCAATACGCTTATAGAAGTCAATTTCGCTATAGAGGCGGGTGGCCAACAAATTCATAAGGTACGTGATCTCTTTTTTTGGCCGAGACCAGTTTTCGGTTGAGAACACATAATAGGTCAGAAAAGGGATGCCTAAGCGGGAGGCCTCTGACGAGACACGCTTAGCCGCTTTAACCCCCTCATAATGGCCCGCTGTACGCACGAGAGAGCGTTTAGTCGCCCATCGTCCGTTCCCGTCCATAATAATGCCCACATGGTCTGGATACAGCGGTGATGCCTTAGTACGAGGTTCTGTTTCCACTTTTAAATTTCCAATATCTCTTTTTCTTTATCGGCTGCAAGATCATTAATTTGAGCGATATAAGTGTCGGTTAATTTCTGAATTCTATTTTCACCATCTTTTTGTTCATCTTCAGAAATATCACTAGCTTTTTCCATCTTTTTGATATCATCGATACCTTCACGCCGTATGTTACGGATGGCTACACGGCTTTGTTCCGCGATATTTTTAGCATTTCTGGCCAAATCTTTACGTCTATCCTCGGTTAATGGAGGGAAGTTGATACGTAATAACTTTCCATCATTATTTGGATTTAACGATAGCTCAGATTTCAGAATAGCTCTTTCAATAGGAGCTAGCAATGTTTTGTCCCATGGCTGAATAACCACAAGACGTGCTTCTGGGACAGAAATACTAGCTACCTGGGATAGGGGAGTTTCCTGGCCATAATACTCGACTTTGATTTTATCAAACAATGCCGCTGAGGCACGTCCAGTCCGTAAGAGATTAAACTCTTGACTTAAAGCACTGACACTCTTTTTCATTTTGGATTCACAGGTATCCAATACCGATTGCATAATCTACCTCCAGAAACAAACCGCCTTCGAAGGCGGTTTGTAATTCAAATTCTATTCCTCTACGCCTACACGATAATTCGTATAGTCACTAATAGTAAGTTTTGCATCCACTTCTTTGGCAAGGGCTGCTAAGACTTTTTCTACTGATTGAGAATCATCTTTAACAAAAGGCTGTTGTAGGAAGCAAATTTCACTAAAGTGTTTGGCCAGTTTTCCTTGTACAATGCCCGCGACAACTTTTTCAGGTTTGCCTAAAGCTAAAGCTTGTGTGGTGAAGATCTCAGTTTGTTCTTTGATATAATCAGCATCAATTTTGTCGGCTGAGAGATATTGGGGTGAGAATGCAGCGACGTGCAAAGCACAGTCAAAAGCAAACTCTTTAACCTTATCGAGTTTCAATACTTCAGGCTTATCTGTTGTTAAGGTCACCAGAACGGCAAGTGAACCCTCTCCATGTACATAATCGGCAACTAAGGTTTTGTCATCTATATCAATTACTTGGAATCTTTTTAGAGACATGTTCTCTTTAATCTTAGTAATCAAATCTTTTACTTGAAGTTCAAGTTCTGGCACGATCTCGGTATATTCATGTTCCACGATATCCTGACAAAGTTTTTCACCTAAAGCAATAAAGTCTTTATTTCGAGCTACAAAATCAGTTTCACACACCATTTCTAAAATAACAGCCTTATCGTTGGTCACTAGTGTGAAGGCTCGCCCATTATTAGTTGCTCGGCCAGCTCGTTTAGCGACTGCGGCGAGGCCCATCTCTTTTAGAATTTTTTCGGCTTTAGCGAAGTCTCCTTCAGCTTTGACCAAGGCTTTTTTACAATCCATCATACCAGCATTGGTAGCATCACGTAGTTTTTTTACAATTGCTGCGGTAATTTCCACATCATTCTCCTTGTTTACCTAAATTAGTCCTTATAAAGGATTTCCTCATCGACCTCAATTCCGCCTTCAGTTACTTTTACAGCTTTTACTTTAGAAACATTTTCTTCAGCATCTTCAGGCTCTTCATCCGTTGCTTCGAACTTGGTGTAGTCGGTGTTTTCATCATCGGTAGCAAACACTACCTCTTCTTTAACTTCAGTCTCTTCAAGAACTTCTTCTTCCGCAACTGGTTCCGGTTCTAGCTCAGGTAAGGTTTCAATAATCTCAATTCCAACTTCCTTGTCCGCATCGAGTACTGCATTAGCAATAATTTCGACAAATAAGGAGATAGCTCGGATTGCATCATCGTTACCGGGAATAGGATAGGTGATATGAGTGGGGTCACAGTTTGTATCGACAACAGCAATAACTGGAATACCTAATCGGGTAGCTTCTGCTACGGCGATGGCTTCCTTTTTAGTGTCAATTACAAAAATTGCGCCGGGGAGATCTTTCATCTCTTTGATACCGCCAAGGTTTTTCTCAAGTTTTGCTTTTTCCTTAAGGTTTAAAGCAATCTCTTTCTTGGTATAACTTTCAAAAGTTCCATCAGTCTCCTCTTTTTCAAGTTTCTTAAGGCGATTGATCGACTTTTTAATAGTGGTAAAGTTGGTAAGCATACCACCAAGCCAACGGTTGTTGACGTACGGCATACCACAACGTTTAGCTTCATTCTCAATTGTCTGTTGGGCTTGTTTTTTTGTTCCGACGAACAAAATCGATTTTCCCTGCTTTACTTGAGAACGGACTGCATCATATGCTTCCACAATACATGCACTCGTTTTCTGCAGGTCAATGATGTGAATCCCATTTCGTTCTGAAAAAATGAAGCGGGCCATCTTTGGATTCCATCTTTTGGTTTGGTGACCAAAATGTACGCCTGATTCAAGCAGGCTTTTCATAGTGACTACGGACACAATTCCTCCTGTGACGGTTTGAACTACCTTATAAGGTAATGAACCATCTCCTTCGCTATTTCTCACCCTCGGGTGGATATTCCGTGTTGTAAAGACAACCCGGTGCAGATAATATGGCAGAAATTGCTCGGATAGGCAACCCCACTACCGTAGCATAATCCCCTTTAACATCAATAATAAATGAATTAGCTAAACCTTGAATACGATAAGAACCAGCTGCACCTAGCCAATCATTGCTTGCAATATAGGTAATTAGTTCTTCAGCATCAATATTTCGAAAAGTTACCAAGGTTTCATCGCTTCCACTCATATGTTGCGCTTCACGATGAGCTGAAGGGGGAAACCATAAAGAAAACCCAGAAAATACAGAGTGTGTTTGACCAGCTAAGAGAGAAATATGCTCTTTGGCTTCTGCTTCGCTTTTGGCCTTACCGATGAGTTTCCCATTATAACCAACTAGTGTGTCGGCAGCCAGAATCGGAATTTTGGCCGGCCCGTAGGTCTGCAGGAATGCGTCTAATTTCTTCTGGGCTAAATAGTGTACAACTTCTTTACCTGCGATGAGACCATGGTATTCATCACTATTGGTCGGGATGGCAACTACAGAACAGCCACTAGCTTCTAAGAGAGCTTTTCTTGCCGGAGACTTTGAAGCTAGAATCAGACGGGGGAGCAATCTGGAAAAGGAAAGGTCAATGTTAGGAATTTGATAAGCCAACGCTCTCCTCCATCTCTTGCATCTCTTCGTGCATTGCAAACCATAGTTCTTCCATCTTCGTGTGTTCTTTCTCTAAATGCTCTTTTTTTGAAATGAGGGTGGTTATACGCTCACTATCTGAATAGTTTTTTTCTAATGCCATCTCTTCCAGTACTTTGGCTATGGTTTCTTGTTTAGTTTCAATGGCCACTAAAAGATCCTCAGCCTCTTTGTGTAAATTGCGGTAGCGGTTCTTGAGGCGATTAGTCTCTTTCCAGTTTAGATTGGCGATCTCTTTACTTGCAGATATGACAGGAGAAACCTGCTCTGCTTCAGATTGTTCAATCGCCTCTTTTTGTTCCAACTTCCAAGCAAAGTAATCATAGTCTCCTTCAAACAACTCGGGAGGACCTTCACTGAGGTAGAGGATCCTATTAGCAATATTCTTTATGAAGTGTGTGTCATGGGAAACAAACACCACCGTCCCTTGATAAGCTTTTAAAGCTTCAAGAAGCATGTTTTTAGCGTTAATATCGAGATGGCTGGTAGGTTCATCCAGTAAAAGAAGATTAGCTGGATGCAACAGAATCTTGGCCAACGCTAAACGACTTCTTTCACCACCGCTCAGAATACTGACACGCTTATCGACATCATCGTCGCTGAACAAGAAAGAACCCAATAATGAACGGAGTCTGGGAATGTCAAAAGTGTTGGCAACAGTTTCAACTTCTTGTAAAATAGTGTTGGATGGATTGAGAGTATGTTCAATGTCTTGGGCGAAATAGCCCAGCGTTACTCCAGCACCCAGTTCTAACATTCCTCGATAGTCACTATCCTCCTGGGCTAACATACGCAATAACGTTGACTTACCGGCTCCATTACGCCCAGTGACTGCTAAACGATCGCCCTTATTTACCACTAGCGATAAGCTGTCAAAGATGTGTAAATCTCCATAACTTTTAGATAGCTCTTCAATCATGATAACATCTTTACCACTGTGGGGAGGGTCAGGAAATGAGAAGGAGAGGGTGCGAAGATGGGGGGGTATTTCAACAATTTGTAATTTCTCTAATTGTTTTTCACGACTCTGAACTTGTTTCGCTTTAGAAGCTTTATAGCGGAATCGTTCAATGAATTGTTCGGTTTTTTCAACCTCTTTACGTTGTGTTTTATAGGCTTTTTCTATTTGATCTAATTCCATTTCACGTTGTCTCTGATAAGCCGTGTAATTACCATTGTACCGTGTAAGCGTTCCATTAAACAGTTCATACACCTCATTGATAGTCTCGTCTAAGAAATCTTGATCGTGAGAAACCATCATCACCGCACCCTTATATTGATGGATATAGTTACGCAACCAGATACGAGCTTCTATATCGAGGTAGTTGGTAGGTTCATCCAGCAACATCACTTCTGGATCTTCCACCAACACCTTGGCAAGGGCTATTCGCATTTGCCAGCCACCGCTGAATTCTTCACAGCGACGTGAAAAATCGATGGGGGAGAAACCGAGTCCTTTGAGAACCTGTTCAATATGAGCTTCCCGTCTGAAATACGAGCTCGAAAATAGTGTTTCTTGAATCTGGTGTAACTCTTCAGTCAAATGACCATGATGCTGGTTGGCCTCTATTTGAGCTAATTCGTGCCCAATTACGGTCTGCCTCTCCAACAGGGGCGCAAACCGTGAGTAGGCTTTTTCTACTTCTGCAACGAGAGTTGTGCCGGCATGGACGATGTCAGATTGGGGAAGGTAGGCGATGCGCATCCCCTTTGTGGTAGCAATGAGACCATGGTCACTATCAATTTCGCCACTGATGATGCGCAACAAGGTTGACTTTCCTGACCCATTACCCCCCGTGAGGGCCGCTCTTGCACGCCCAGAGAGGGTGAAACTGATATCACTAAGAAGATCTCGATCTCCATAGGCGAGGCTGATATTCTGAATTTGTAATGTGCCCATGTGCTCCTCTATTTTGGAAGGTGTTGCAGATTCGTGTTGTAACGAGTATTATAAAAGGTACCATAACGGTGCCTCGGGATGCAAGGAGTCCTCCCATGTGTCTGCACTACATATGGGCTATGGAGGATCTTTGATGATTTGTTTGGTTCTTACTGGTAGTACAATCGAAGAGAATATATCCCAATATGAGCGCAACCGTTCGTATATCGATGTAGTTGAACTACGTCTCGACCTCTTAGAGGAGAGTGCTCGTAAAGAAGCCCCCAAATTTCCCGAATTGGTAGAAGTTCCAGTTATCTTAACGTGTCGCAGGAAAGTCGATGGAGGGGCTTTTACGGCCTCGGAGCGGGTGAGGGCAATCCTCATGCAGGAGTGCCTGGATGGTAATTTTGCCTATGTAGATATTGAAAATGATGTCAAACGTTCTATTATAGAACAAAAAGCACGTTCTAGAGGCATCTCCATCATTCGTTCGGTACACGATTTTACGGGGATCCCCTCCGATATATTTCATAGGATAGCTAAGATCGCGAGTCGAGGAGAAATTCCTAAAATGGCGGTCACCCCCAACTCAGTGATCGATCTAATTACTCTTTTCCGGGTTAAAACTGAGCTTGAGAGCGTCCCTAATAAAATTGTATTGGGGATGGGTGATTTTGGATTACCTTCCCGTATTCTTTACAAAAAAGTAGGATCCATACTAACCTACTGCAGTGATAATGAAATAGCTCCAGGGCAGATTTCAGCTCAGAAAATGAAAGAACTCTATCGGGCAGATAAAGTTGATGACCGCACTAAAATATTTGGTGTAATAGGGAACCCAGTGCTCCACTCATTTTCTCCGCTTATTCAAAATCCAGGATTCCATGAAATAAACTTTAATGCCATCTATCTCCCCTTTCTTGTCGATACAGTCCGTTCCTTTTTTATTCTAGCCGAGATGTTAAAGATATCGGGAGTATCGGTTACCGTGCCTCATAAACAGCACGTATTACCCTATTTAGGAAAGATTACGCGGGAAGTAAAACAGATAGGAAGTTGTAATACCGTGGTGCGTGCTAAAAACTTGTGGAAGGGGACTAATACCGATTACTATGGCTTTATAGAACCTCTAGTGACCGAAATTGATTCTCGGACGATGCAGAGTGCTTTGGTAGTTGGAGCCGGCGGTGCTGCTCGAGCCGTGGTATGGGCCTTACGCAATCATGGGTGTAAAGTAATCATTGTAAATCGAGACATAAAACGAGCCCAGGGTTTAGCTGAAGAGACTATGGCGAGCTTTGATTCATTAGAGCATGCTGGTAAGTACAAAGATGTCGATCTGATCGTGCAAACGACATCGGTGGGTATGTCTCCTAACGATGAAGCCGATCCTATTCCTCACTATACATTTAAAAGCAAGCAAACAGTCTATGAGTTAATCTATAGGCCAAAACAGACGGCACTTGTAAAGAGAGCCCAGCAAGCGGGATGCCGCATACTTTTTGGCATAGACATGTTGATCCGCCAAGGAAAACTCCAATTTGAATCTTTTTCCGGATACCATTATCCCAAACGGTTAGAACAGGATTTAGGACTCGAAGAATATTGATCGTCGGAGTTTTCTTACCCGAAAGACCTTAGCTATAGGGATTACCTTTTCCTCTTCTTGCGGCAAGATAGAAACTCGAATAGAAGCTTCGTTTGCAGTAGTGCTACTAATGAGTTCCTTGGCTTCGGTGAGGAGAATATGAGAGTTCCCGTCGTCATCGAGCATTTGCAATTCAAGTAAGTCTACTTTAGAGTTTATGGTCGATTTACACAGATTCACCTTGCCTTGGAAATCAAATCCACTCGCTTGCATAGTTTTTGTATGCCCTTCTAAAGTAACAACTTGGGAAGGAACTAATAAAAGTTTACGTTCAATTCTAGCTTCAAGTTCTTCTTTATCACCCTTATTAGCAGCTTTCTTTCTGGCAAGAGTAAGTAACTCAGTTTGGAAATCTGGTAGAGCTTCCATTGGAGGTCGCTCTGCAGGTAATTGTTGCAAAACCTCTGCAAAGGTGGCCGATGGTTGTTGAGTCTCCTGTAGTGGAGAGAGTTCAGGTGATGGATCTTTAGGCGTTTCACTGATACTGCTAGGAAGTAACCCAATACCGGTTGAAGTTAATATCTCGCGCCATTGGAGCTCTTCATCTCGTGAAAAGAGATACAAACCCGGTCCAACTTGAGCGATGATATGGTGTTGTAACGTCGGCAAGGCATCGATGATTCTACTGAGTCGTTCATCAGCTTTCACTACGATTCCATCATAGATAGTAATGGCTGCATACTCCTGTTTCCAGTGTCCGAGTAAGTCTTTTAAACTTTGTGGGATATTTTTAGTAAGTCTTTTTAGATATGCCAAAATCTCATCCACCGATATCCCCACATCAAACGCCTTCAAAATAGTGGCCTTGTTAATCTCATACGAACTAACGACATCGACCTTCTTCACTAAAGCGAGACGATAGATATCTACGTTCCCCTCGAAACTGGGAAGGTTTTGCGTAAAAGAGATAGTTAAGTCACTATCAATGGTTGGTTCAAGACGTGAATCATCCTCTTCATTCTCGAAATCTGCACTCTGTGTAGTCAGTCCCACTGCCGTCAGAGTAGTGAGTAATTGAGAAAAATCTCCGACTGGTAGAGCACTCTTTAAAGCCGCAATACGGATAGCAATTAACAGGTGTTCTTCCTCATAGATAGCACACGTCTCTAATAATTGGGACAGAATAGTAAAGAAAGAGGTTAGGATTGTGGGTTCAATTGGTTTTTCATTTAATGCAGGATCTGTTTGCCAAGCGGTCTTGAATAAAAGCTGTTGGATCTCTGACGGTTTAGCATTCAGTAGAGCCTGGGCTCGTTTAGCAGGCACATGGGTGATTTTCCCTTTTTCACAAACAGCTTGTGTGTGAAAGAGTAGCCGATTATATTGGATAATAAGCTCTACCGCTTCGTCCTCCTCTTTACCAAACACTGCCTTAATAAACTTATTACGTAATTGTCTTTCACTACGTTCTTTGGTACCTAAAGAAGCATGAATATGTAGACTCAATAATGCTCGAATAATCTTGGGATCACCTTCAGCAAAACGATATCGTTCCTGATGGTCCGCAGAGGGGGGAAAGAGATCTTTTGTGGAAAGAGATGAAGCGAGTAATCGCTCTCGAAGTAGTGGGTTCAGCATCAGTTCACCACGTTGCTCAAGAGCATTTGGATTCGGTACCAATAAAAGACGTTCTTCTAAATTCACTACATTTTGTTGGACGGTGGCATAAGGAATCGTCTCATCAAATAAGGAGCACAACTCAGCTTGAGTTGGGGTTCCTAATACATAAGCTCCAACTAACAATCTCCGATCAAGGTCTGAAAAACTAGCTTCAATCCGTTGAATAAACTCTTCAGTTGAAAAAAGAGTTGTCAATCGTTTGGTGAGGATTGGTTTGTGAAAAGGGGTAGGGACCCTTCCTATAAAATTTCGCACGATATCAAGATAGATATCATCTGCTAATAATGCGAGGGCATGTTCCCATGCCTCTAATTGTGTACGTAAAGTCATTCCCAAACCTCCACATGGTAACTATACCCTTGCTCTGTTAAGAATTTTTGTCGATTTGCACTAAATTCTTCTTCGGAAGAGTAACGGGTAACTAATGAATAAAAATGAGAGCTTTTGCGTTTCGGTCTCAAGATCCGTCCAAGTCTTTGGGCCTCCTCTTGCCGTGAGCCAAATGTTCCCGAGACTTGAATAGCAACAGATGCATCAGGAAGGTCTATGGCAAAGTTTGCCACTTTTGAAACAACTAAAATTCTTTGTTTGCCTTCCCTGAAACTGTTATAGAGTTCATCACGCTTTGGATTAGGGGTAGATCCGGTAATCAAAGGCGCGCCAAGCTCTTTTGCAATAGTTTTTAACTGGTCCAAATACTGTCCGATTACTAAAATAAAATCATCACTATGGTTGGCGATGAGGTCTTTCACGATCTGTATTTTAGCCGGATTTTCACTGGCAATTCGATATTTTTCCCGTTTAGTGCCGATAGCATAGGGGATCTCCAATGTTTGTGGGAGAGATACTCGAATTTCAGTACAGACAGCTTCAGCAATCCAGCCTTGGTTTTCTAGTTCGCTCCATGGCACGTCATACCGTTTAGGGCCCACTAACGAAAAGACCTCATCTTCACGATTGTCTTCTCGAATTAAGGTAGCTGTTAATCCTACCCGGTGTATTGCTTGTAATTCAGCCGTGATTTTAAAAACAGGAGCCGGCAACATATGGACTTCATCGTAAATGATGAGACCCCAGTTGCCCTCTTTCAGAATGCGCATATGGGGAAAGTCAGATTCTTTGTCTGGTCGCCAAGTTAATACCTGATAGGTACCAACCGTTATCGGTTTAACTTCTTTTCTAGAACCTGAATATTCTCCTATAGAATCTGCATCAATGGTTAATTTATCGGTAATTTCTGCAATCCATTGGTGAATTGCGGCTACGTTAGTGGTTAATATGAGGGTACGTGTCGCTAGACGGGTCATTATCTCCATGCCTACAATTGTTTTTCCTGATCCACAGGGGAGTACAATTGTACCATAGCCCGTGCCAGGGCCCCCATTGCCTAGCACCGAGTTGGCTGCCAGTTGTTGATAATCACGTAACACAAAAGGGACGCCACGTGATGAAACAGAACGGAACGTCATGGGCACCGGTTCCCCTTTCGTTAATGGGATGCGGTCATCAACTGGAAAATTGAGCTTGATGAGTTGTAACTTTAATTCACCCCGCTGATATTTCGGTACCAGAAATCCATCAGGAGATTGAATGAGCATAGATGCAATTTGTTTACGGGCTAACATTTCTCTCGTAAACCTTTGTTGGGAAACAGTTAATAGATAATGTTCATCATCGTAGGGTAATAACTGAATACTTCCAAATCTTCCACCAATCTCTGTGATATGAAAAACCACAGTTTCAGGCAGGGTGTAGCGGGACCATTTTTGTAAACGGTTGAGAACTTCATCTACACTAATACCCGCCGATGCAGCATTCCACAAACTAATGGCAGAAATTGCATAGGTGTGTACGTGTTCAGGTGATTTTACCAATTCGGCAAATGCTATTAAGTCGTTACGTGCTTGCTCTGCTGATGGTGAATGTACGTCCAGCATAAGGCTTAAGTCACTTTGAATAATGAGAGGTTTATCGTCCATATTGTTCATACCATAATGATAACAAGGTAATTGCAGTCATTGCCTCAATTACCGGAATAATGCGAACACAAATACAAGGGTCGTGTCTTCCCTCGACAACAATAGTTTGCTCTTTACCATTGATATCGACCGTTTTCTGCGGTTTCCCAATCGAAGCAGTGGGCTTAACCACTGTACGGAAAATTAATGGTGCTCCATTGGTAATCCCACCATTTACTCCACCAGCATGATTGCTGAGGAATCCGTTCGCATCCATCTGATCGTTATTTTCAGAACCATGCGCTGAGGCAACTGCAAAGCCGTCACCAAATTCAATTCCTTTAATGGCTCCAATCGATAGGATGGCATGGGCTAGTAAGGCATCAGCCTTATCAAAAACCGGTTCGCCTAAACCAGCGGGTAGGCCAGTTGTCCTGCATTCAATAATTCCACCGACACTATCTTTCTCTTCACGCATGCGCTCAATAAGTTGTTCCATCTGTTGAGCTGCAGCAGCATCAACTGTACTAACCTTGTTTTTATGTATTTGGGTATAATCCCGTTTTTTTGCCACGATGGAACCAATTTGGATAGCATACGCTAAAATATTAATTCCTTTTGATTCTAATATCTGCATTGCAATTGCACCGGCGGCTAAGCGAGCTGCAGTCTCTCGACCACTAGATCTCCCACCGCCACGCCAATCACGTATTCCAAATTTCTGTTGCCACGTGAGATCTGCGTGTCCAGGTCTATACAGGGTAGCGATAGTATCATAATCTTCAGAACGTTGATTCGTATTGCGAATCATAATCGCTACAGGGGTTCCCGTAGTTTTACCTTGAAATAGCCCCGAAAGGATTTCAATCGAATCTCGTTCCTGTCGCTTCGTTCCTAACGGGTTTCCACCAGGTCTACGCCGGCTCATTTGGTATTCTAATTGCTCTATGTCGATGGTAAAACCACTTTCCAATCCATCGATGACGACCCCTAATGCCGCCCCATGTGATTCGCCAAAAGTGGTGATTTTTATAGTAGTTCCAAATGTGTTCTTAGACATGACCCCTCTTTCCGGCTATTTTTTGGATAGTTTTTGCGAGTATTTCAGCATTCTCAGGTATAGACCGGCAATCGTATAATTGTAGCACATAATCGGAAAACTGCCTATATCGGCTGTTTCGCCGTTCGTAAAGGGTGTGAAAAGATTGTCTAGGATCTTCTGCTGAAAGGAAAGGGGGAATGCCATGTTGCAGAATTCTCTGCAGTAAGACTGACTCTTCAACAGCAAGATAGATAATTATACCACTAGATTGCATTACCTGGATCAGTGGTTCATTGTCACAAGCTCCACCTCCTAGCGCCACAACGTGCAGAGAGGGACTCACTTGATCAAGCCATGTTTGTAAAGCTCTCAATTCTAATTCCCTAAAAGCCGCCGCCCCTGCATGACGATAAAATTCACGGATAGAAAAGTAGGGAGAGGGTAGCAGTGAATGGATCAAATTATCCGTATCAGTGAATTCAACGGCCCTTGTCTTGTGTAACAATTCAACGGCTTGGCGTCCTACAGAACTTTTACCTGAGTGTTTAATACCAACGAGGTAGACGATACACATGCTACTATCCTTATTCATGTTCATCGAATAGAGCTACCCATTTTCGAGGATAGCGTGTACCAGCATGTTCGCGTTTGATTCTAATCTCTTTACGCCTTTTACGGCGTGCTAATTTATAATATTTTCTTAATTCTATGCGTTGCATATAGCGAGCTTCGTTGAGGTTCTTCTTGGTATCTAAAAGATGTTTATTGTCTGGAACCACAAGTTTTAAAGCACTGCGGAAGGTGATAATCATAAGGTACCAGAGCAATACAATAATAAGCGGAATAATCTCACGCACACTACGGTTAGGGCTAATCTCCACAACATACGAACCACTGATCATGCCCGAGGCAACCTGATACAATGGGCTTATACTTAAATAGAGAAAAGAGAGAGAGAGGACTAACGGTAAGACCCAAAACCAACCCTGCCGAGAGAGGATAAACCGCAATGTAGCAGCAGCTGACAAAAAGCAGAGGAGAGTTGTACCTATAGCTACCAGTAGCATCAACATAATAACCATGATACCATGCAGGGTCAGCCTTGGGAAGTATAGGGGAGGTAACTCTGTGTCAAAAACAAAACGCTTTATACATACATTACCATCATCAGTTCTAGAAAATCGCAAATACCCACGCACTAGTGATGTGCGTGGCGAATATTATCGCGATACTACGGCTATTATTCATAGTTCTCCATTTAGGAGACTTAAACATAAAACACAAGTATTTTTTGCTCCAAGCAATGATCATATCTGCACGCGCATGGAGCACGTTCTACACGTTGCCTCAATTGCTACAGCAGTATGTAGAGGGCTACATCTCGATACAGAATTGGCATGGGCCATTGGCATTGGTCATGATCTAGGGCACACTCCATTCGGCCATGTAGGAGAGGAGATCCTAGCTTCAATTATGGAACAGAACGGGTTTGCAGGATTTGAACACGAACTAAATTCACTACGCGTTATTGACTTCCTCACTGAGCATGGGAAGGGCTTAAATTTAACCTATGCCGTACGCGATGGAATTGCCTGTCATAACGGCGAGAGCTTTGAACAACGGCTCATGCCTAGCGGGAAAGAGAAAGATCTATCGGCGCTCACCAGTAGAGCTGAAGCAATCCCCTCCACGTGGGAAGCTGCGGTCGTTCGTTTCTCAGATCAAGCGGCCTATCTTGGTCGTGATTATGAAGATGCATGTCGTCTTTCGATTATTGACCCCACTACCATTCCCTCTATTGTTGTTGAACGATTGGGTAAAACTAATGCCAGTATTATTAACACGCTCGTTAATGATCTGATTGATTCTTCCCATCCTGAAACAGGTATAGCCTTTTCAGATGCTGTTTTTGAAGCAGTGTTGGCAATGAAAGAGTTTAACTACAAATCAATTTATCTCTCCCCATTATTACAAGGATATAGCAACTATTTCTCGCGACTGCTGCATTTGATTATCGATTATTTGCAAAAGTTGTTAGACAATTATGGGTTGGAAGAACGTCCATATTTGGAAGAAAAAAACATGTTGGCTGCTGGCTTCTTCTTACATGTCAAAGAGATGTATGAACCCTATCTTCAACACGATGGAAATATCAATCGACTCGTATTTGATTATGTAGCTGGAATGAGTGATAATTTCTGTCTTGATTGTGCGAATGAAATTCTTAAGCCTGATCATTTAAACGAGCACATTGAACAATCAATAACTGGGAAATGGTTTGATGTAAAGTAATAAGCCTTACTTCATATTGTGGGTGATTTTTTCAATCTCCTCTACAAATTGATCTACATTGGCGAATGCACGGTACACCGAGGCAAATCGTATATAGGCTACTGTATCTATTTTATACAATTGTCGTAATGCGGCTTCACCAATGGCCTGAGAGGAAACTTCACGTTTAGCTCCTGCTAACAACACAATCTCATCCTCAATGTCCTGCAATATTTGCTCAATAGTTTCCTGACTAATATTACGTTTTTGCGTGGTAATACGGAGGCCTCTTTCCAATTTACTACTATTGAAAGGTTCTCGACGTCCATCACGTTTTACAACGAGGAGAGGTTTCTCTTCTATCCTCTCATACGAGGTGAATCGGTAACCACAGCTCAAGCATTCTCGGCGGCGTCGGATGGTTGATCCACTACTGTTCTGACGTGACTCCAAGACCTTGTCTTCCATCTTACCGCAATATGGGCATAACATGCTTGAAAACTCCTTTTAAAAAGATAATTCACACTATAGCATACAATTGAATTAATGCAAATTGTTAAGAAGAAAAAATAATTAAAGAAATAATGTCTCCTTGGATTAAGCGATAATACTTTGTAATATATCGAATGATTTTGTTATAAAATATTGTAATTTGGGCTATAGTGTGTTAATAATAACAAAAGAACGGGAATAAAGAGGTTTTTATGGAATCTGTAAGCAATTCTGTCAAGCGAATTATAGATCGCACACCCTTCCTCTATGAGATGCTCATTCAGGGGATTCTTAGCTACAGCAATTATGCCGCATCTATCCAGGGCACCGTAGAGGAGCTGCACGGCAAAACCGTAAAAACTTCAGCTATTGTGATGGCTATCAGACGGTATGCTGAAGAGTTACGGAAGAAAGATACCGAACAAAAAAGTTATGATATTCAATATGAAATCATGATGAAGACTAATATTTATAGTATCAACCTCGTACGCAGTGAAACGGTCATGTCTACCTTGGGAAAACTCTACAATACGATAAGTCCTGCTTCAGGAGATTTTCTCAATGTTACTTTAGGGAGCCATGAAATCAGTCTCTCTATTAGCGAAAAACATCTTGAAAGTATCACCAGCTTGATTGAAGGAGAGACAGTGTTACATCAAATGGGAGATCTCGTAGCCCTCTCCTTAGTCTTTTCCGGTGATTTCATGTCTACGCCAGGGATTGTCTATGAAGCAGTGCGTAAGTTAGCTTGGGAAGAGATAAATGTAAATGAAATTATCTCCACCATGAATGAATTGACTTTCGTAATTCGTCGGGAAGATTCAATGGCATCATTTGCCGTATTACAGAGCTTCCTAGGAGGTGCGTAGTGCGATGCAAGCCTATATTTATTACGGGACCTATAGATAGTGGAAAGACAACATTCCTTTACTCCTTGTGTTCACGCCTAGATTCTGCTGGTCATAAGATCGGGGGTATGATCCAAGTTATACCTTTGCCTCATCAAGAAAAAACTGAATGGGTACTGAGTGATCAGTTTACAGGCGATATTCGCTTACTCATGACCACGACAGCCCAAGATGGGTGGGATACATTCGGGCGATTTTGGATAGATCATACTACTTTTAGGTGGGCGCATGAACGAATTATGGAGCACATGCATGCTACAGACTATCTTACTTTTGATGAGATTGGACCGCTCGAATTACAAGGCGAGGCACTCCACCAAACCTTCCTTGAGGCCATGAATTCGTATCAGGGGACAATTATTGCGGTAGTGCGCGAATCGTTACTTGACGCAGTCCTACACACCTATGATATACCAACCTCTGCAGCTCTAATATTGCGTGTGCAAGCACCATGGGAAGAGGAGTTGTCAAAGGTGGTGGTGTGTGAATGAACTTTTCTGGGCAGTTATGTTGGGACTCAATTTTGTAGCGATAATGGTTGCCTTTCGTCTGTGGGGTAAAATAGGACTTTTTATCTGGATTCCTATCTCAGTCATACTAGCTAATATTCAAGTCACTAAAACCGTTGAAATATTTGGCTTAGAAGCTACCTTAGGCAATGTAGTGTATGCTACCAGCTTCCTTGCTACCGACATTCTCAGTGAATGTTTTGGTAAACGCGATGCTATGCAAGCAGTTGGGATCGGTTTTTTCTCACTCGTGGTCATGACGGTCCTGATGAATGTAGCCCTGTACTTCAAACCGGCACCTTCAGATTTCGTCCAAGAGAGCATGACTACTATCTTTGCCCTTATGCCCAGAATTGCTTTAGGGAGTCTTGTGGCCTATCTAGCCTCACAATTACACGATATTAATGCCTTTGAGTTTTGGCGTCGCAAACGTCCCGAGCCCAAATGGCTGTGGCTGCGTAATAACGCCAGCACCATGATAAGTCAACTTATCGACACTTTATTGTTTACTATAATAGCATTTTGGGGTGTTTATGAGTGGTCGGTACTTTGGCAAATTATGGTAACCACCTACCTTCTGAAATGGGTAGTCTCAATTCTGGATACCCCTTTTATGTATATGGCACGCTCTTGGTACACGCAAGGGAAAGTTCAGCCTTAATTATTATATAATAGAGCCATCTCTTTTACAGTCTTATCTGGTCCAGACAAGACAACACCCTCAAAAGGCTGGCGCTTGGCGAGCAACGCGTCCGTATAGACAAAGGGGCTACCATCAGCATATTCAACTACCATCCCCTGTAAAGCTAGTAAGGCATGAGCTCCCGCAATATCCCAGGCGAAACAGGGGGCTGAGATGGCTCCCTGAATATGAGGATGAATAAGCGGTGAAATCATATGCAAGATATTAGAGCCGTAACACCTAACTTTCCCTTTAAAGTCGTGTAGCATAATATGGCGTGGAGGGTAGGAGGCCATGGCGATTTGTTCAATCTTAGTTGATCGTACGCGGGGGGTAAATGGTTTACCGTTTAATAAAAGAGGCTTTCCAGGATCTTGGCGTAAGAATAGCCCCTCACTTCGACTCAAGCCCCAACGAGGTGCATTCACCATAGCTCCAATACATTGACGATTCTCATCCAGAATACCCAAAGATATACACCAACTAGGCAAGCCTTGACTATAGACATCGGTGCCATCGATTGGATCGAGGATAAAAGTGAGAGGTGCTTCGTTATTAAAAGGACGCAGAGCCTCTTCGGTAATAATATTTGCATCGGGAAAGTGTTGAATTAAGGCACTCTCCACCTGCTCGTTAATGGCAGTATCGGTAGCAGTCAGTACCGAGCCATCATCTTTATAATCACGTGAGATAGTAGCTTGTTTTGTACAGGCGAGATCTCCCATTTCGATAATTAACTGTGCGATACGATCAAAAACATCCATTGAATACCTTTCCTCTCTGTGATAGTGTATGTCCGGTTATGCAACAACATATTGGTCCACTCGTGCAATCTTATATTAAAAGTACAGACGCATACAAGGCATTCAGGCACAATAGTACTAAACGTCAATGGATAGAGGGTCTAGAGGGGTATCCCTTGGCAGAGACCCTGATTCTCTATGCGCGTGTACTAAACCAGCGAGTTTGGACCTTATGTTCGACTGAAACTGCTGCCATGCAGCTCTGCAAAGATCTCCAAACGACAGGAACCCCTTTTATCTATCTCCCGTCCAACGGAAAACTATTATATAGTCCATGGGGAGGAAGTGAGCGTGAATATAGCCAGTTAAAGGCCTTAGCAGCCCTAATTGAGCATCCAAAACGGATGGTAGTAACCCACTTACGAGCCTTTGTTTCTCCTGTCATCTCTTTAGATTCTCTTCGCAGTACCGAGATGAAGTTGCGCGTAGGGGATCCTTTTGAATCAACCAAAATTGCTCAAGAATTAAGTGATGGGGGCTATTTTCGCTCCCCCAGCACTACGATGGTGGGAGAGTTCTCAGTGCATGGAGAGGTTGTTGACTTTTTTCCTCACGATTCTCGCTACCCCGTACGAATTTATGCCGATTGGGACAGGATCGAGAAAATTACCTATTTTGATCCTCTAACACAAGATACGGTAAAAACCTTAGGTCATATCTCGCTCACTATACTACCTGAAACACCAACGATTGAAACCACCACTATAGAGTCCTATCTCACTAGCGACGATTACATGGTGTTCTTAGGGAAAGAACGTCTGGAGACCTCGTTTCATTCCCTCATGGTAGAGGCTAAAACGCTCTATCGGGATGCCTTCCTTAAAGACCGAGAGTCTACCAAGCCAGGTGAACTGCTCTTTGATTACTCTCATTTCTTTGAAACGTGGCAAGCATCAACAGTACTCTTGGAGGTACGAGGACAGCAAGCTAATACTTTCTCGTACGACATTGATGGTCCACGCTCATACTTTGGCAATTTCATTATGTTCAAAGAGTCCTTAGCTCAATTTATCAGCAACGGCTATACAGTGGTGATTTATACTGGATCTTCTTTACAACAGAAACGATTGCGCAGCATGCTCAATCAGTTCCCTTCGGTAAGTATTCTCGATTTGGAAATTAGTGGTGGGTTTTCAATCGTCAACCAGAAATTGGTGGCCATTTGTGACCATGAAATCTTTGGACGGCGTAAACAGGTAGTAAAGGCACTCCACAAAGTCCAATCTTCACCATTAGACTCCTTTGTTGATTTACAAGAGGGAGATTATGTCGTTCATGTAAATTACGGGGTAGGCCAATTTCTTAAAATAGATCGTATCTCGATGTCTGGAAGGGAACGGGATTACATTAAAATTGCCTATGCCGATAAAGAAATTCTCTTTGTCCCGATCGAACAAGCCAATCTCATCCAACGCTACATTGGTAGCGCAGGAGGAGTGCCTCGCCTCGATAAACTCGGCGGGCAAGGGTGGGAAACTAAAAAAGCAAAAGCCCGTAAATCGGCTGAACAGCTAGCCTCTCGTCTTATCGATCTCTATGCGCGGCGAAAAAGTAGTACAGGATTTCCCTTCCCTAAAGACACGGACTGGCAGCTAGAGTTTGAAGCTTCTTTTCCTTTTGATGAAACAGAAGACCAACTTACTTGCATAGAAGATATCAAAGCCGATATGGAAAGTCCTACCGTCATGGACCGTCTCGTATGCGGGGATGTTGGATATGGTAAGACCGAGATTGCCCTGCGTGCAGCCTTTAAAGCAGTCATGGCAGGTAAGCAGGTAGCCTTCTTAGCTCCAACGACGATTCTGGCTGAACAACATTACGACACGTTAATAGAACGACTTGGTCATTTCCCCGTTAAGGTTGAAGTTATCTCGCGCATGGTTTCCAAAAAAAAGCAAAGAGCGATTATTCAACGCTTAAAACAGGGTGAGGTCGATATCCTCGTGGGAACCCATCGACTTTTACAAAAGGATGTTGTATTTAAAGATTTAGGACTACTTATTATCGATGAAGAACAGCGTTTTGGGGTAAAAGATAAAGAGAAAGTGAAAGAGTTGAAATCCAATATTGATAGTTTAGCTCTTTCGGCTACCCCCATTCCAAGGACCCTCTATATGTCGTTGCTCAAAATTCGTGACATGTCTTTGCTCACAACACCCCCTATTCAACGCCGACCTATAAAAACGGTAATAAAGGAATTTGATCTTAAAACTATTGTTTCAGCTATCAGGTTTGAAATAGAGCGGGGAGGACAGGTATTCTACCTCCATAACCGTATTAATACGCTCGAAGAAGTAGTGCAAATGCTCTCTAAAGAATTACCAGAACTCTTTATAGAGTCAATTCATGGACAAATGGATGCTCTTGCCATAGAAGATGTGATGCGTCGGTTTATCCATCAGGGTATTCAGGTTTTAGTCTCCACCTCTTTGATTGAAAACGGGATTGATATCCCCAACGTGAATACCATTATCATTGACCGGGCGGACCGGTATGGAATATCTCAACTCTATCAACTGCGGGGGCGGGTAGGGAGAAGTGATCAAGATGCGTTTGCCTATCTATTTTATCCGGCGCAGAGTGTTATCAGTGAGTTAGCTGTAAAACGGTTAAAGGTTATTTCTGAGCATACGCAATTGGGAAGTGGTTTTAAAATTGCGATGAAAGATATGGAAATTCGAGGTACGGGGAATTTATTAGGACGCGAACAAAGTGGCCAATTAGCTTCCGTAGGTCTCGATATGTACTTGCGAATTTTAGATGAAACTATTGCTGAACTACTCAAAGATGGCTCGATTGAAGAATCGCAGGAAGTGTTTCTGGAACTCGATTATTCGGGATTTATCCCCGATTCTTATATTAGCGAACCCTCAGTTAAATTTGAAATTTACAAAAAGTTGGCTTCGATCACGACCGATGTCGAGTTACAGGCTTTAACAGCAGAGATGGATGATAGGTTTGGAGCCATGCCCGAAGTGGTGGTTAATTTATTATACATAGCTGAACTTAAAATAGTATGTCGCAAACTCTTTATTAATCATCTAAAAGAACGCAACGGTCTGGTAACCATTGAGTTTTCTAAGGTTAAACATATTGCCATAGATAAACTGATGGAACTCATTCGGCTAGGTAATGGAAAAGTAGGAATTGACCAAAGGCAGATGAATGTGGTAACGCTACGTACTGATGCTGTTTCTTTAAAAGACAAATCGTTATTTATTTTAGAAACGTTGCAAAGATTAGCCTAAGGGGAGACTGGTATGGCCTTATTATTGCCTAGGGTAGATAGTGTATCCGAAGATGGTAGACGAAAAATTAAAAGCTTTGTGTTACGACGCTCACGGCTCACACCTGTGCAAAAAGAGGCTTTAGACCTCTATTCAGATCAATATGTACTCCCCTTTTCAGAAGAGGAACTTGATTTCTCACAGGTTTTTGGTAATCAGAACCCTGTGATCATGGAAATAGGGTTTGGTATGGGGCACTCTACAGAACGAATTGCCTCACAGATGCCACTGACTAATTTTGTAGCTATTGAGGTATTTATCAATGGTTTTACTAAATTACTCTCAAAAGTGGGACGAAAAGAGATTCAAAATATTAGACTTATCCGTTTTGATGCCGTTGAAGTGTTACAAACCATGATTAAAGATACTAGCATCTCTGGTTTTCATATCTTCTTTCCCGACCCATGGCCCAAAAAGAAACATCACAAACGACGGTTAATTCAAGCTGAATTTGCCCAATTGTTAGCTCGTAAACTAGCTCCAGGGGGGTATGTCTATTGTGTAACTGATTGGGAAGAGTATGCTTATCAAATGCTTGATACCTTTGCCTCTGTCTCTACACTTGTTAATCCCCATGGAGGATTTGCACCGAGACACTCGTGGCGACCAACTACTAATTTTGAGAGAAAAGGGTTAGATAAAAAGCATATTATCAATGAGATATGGGTAGAAAAAAGCCGGGAGTAACCCCGGCTTTTAGCTTAATCTTCTTCGTCTTCACTTTTTGCAGCTTTAATTACATCATCTGCAATTCGGCCACTGATCGTTTCATAATGGTCAAACTCAATTTCAAATGAGCCGGTACCACTTGTCATCGATTTAAGATCGATGGCGTAGTTGAGCATTTCAGCTTGTGGAACCTCAGCCTTAACAACCTGAATACCACCCCCCATATCATCCTGACCAAGCACACGGCCACGTTTACCACTTAAATCACTGAGAATATCTCCAAGGTATTGATCTTCGATATAGACAGCAAGCTTCATGAACGGTTCAAGTAAGAGAGGATTAGCTTTTCCAATAGCTGCTTTCATAGCACCCTTGGCAGCTAATCTGAAGGCCATTTCCGATGAGTCAACGGTATGTTCTTTTCCATCGACTAAGGTAACCCCGATATCAACAAGGGGATAACCTGCTAGATAGCCCTCAAGCATGGCATCTTGTAACCCTTTCTCTATCCCCGGCATATAGCCTTTAGAGACAGCACCACCTTTAATAGCATTGGTAAAGGTAAATTGCTCACCTCGTTCTAAGGGTTCGATTTCAATGACGACTTTACCATACTGCCCATGTCCACCCGATTGTTTTTTGTGGGCATAATCAACAAGCCCTGATTTTTTATTGATGGTTTCACGATAGGCAATTTTAGGTAATTTGGTATGTATGGTTATTTTTTGTTTATCTCTCACTTTATCGAGAATCATGTTGAGGTGGAGTTCACCCATTCCACTAACGGTCGATTGTTTCGTCTCATCGTTATAAAATCTTCTAAAGGTTAAGTCTTCTTCAGTGATCTTACTGAGAGCTTCATTCATCTTATCTTCAGATTTTTTATCACCGGCGTAGATAGCCAAAGAATAAATGGGGGAAGGGAACCGTAAAGGTGAAAATACGAAACCAGTATCACTTGCTACCAATGTAGCATTAGTATACGTAATATTACTTTTGGCAATGACTCCAATGTCTCCGGCTTCAAGGGCATCGACTTCGATCAATTTCTTTCCAAGCATCCGATACACTTTACCAGGGCGTTCTTTTTTACCTAACTCAGGGTTGATGAGTTCAGTATCCCCGGCAATAGTTCCTTGGACAACTTTAATATAGGCAAGTTTTCCCGAGAATTGATCAATAGTGGTTTTAAAGACATATGCTGCAGGAGTAGCTTCAAGATCGATAGCAATATCGGCCTCTTCCTCTCCTTTAAGAATGAAATCTACCTTCCCTTTTGGTGAGGGAAAGTTATTTCTAATGAAGGTGAGGAGGCTGAGGATACCGGAACCTAATAGAGCACTTCCGGCAAAAACAGGGACGATACGGTTTTCATTGAGTCCTTCTCTGAGACCTCGACGAATATCATCAGGTTCTAAAGTACCGACATCAAAGTATTTTTCAATAAGATCATCTGCTCCTTCGGCAGCAGCTTCAATCAACATCAAACCATACTCTTCAACGAGTGCGGCATACTCTTCTGGGATCTCCCCAATAACTTCTTTTTCACCGGAAGCGTAAAAGTGAGCAGTATTATCAATAAGATTAATAATACCCTTGTAATCTTCTCCAGAACCCATAGGAATCGTGATGGGAACATACGTGGCTAGTAATTGTTCTTTTAAATGATTGAAGGCCGTAAAGAAATCGGCTCGGTCACGATCAATCTTATTAATAAATACAGCACGTGGCTTATTTCGATCGTTTAACTTTTTCCATAGTTTAATCGTTTCAATCTGGGCTCCATCCCGTGCATCAACAGTTACCAGTGCACTTTCACAAGAACGAAATGCGCTGATAACTTCACCAATGAAGCCAGCTGTACCAGGTGTGTCAAGAAAAGTCATCATCTTTTCTTCACAGGTAACCTGCGCCATTGCGGTATGAATAGAAATAAGTTTAGAAATTTCTTCTTCAGTATAGTCACTGACAGTCTTACCTGAATCAATTGATTCTACCCGGGAAATCACACCACATTGAAACAGAATTTGTTCCAGTAATGAGGTTTTCCCGGTACCGTTGTGGCCTACGATAGCAATGTTCCTTAAATCAGTAGTGGATACGCTCATATGTCCTCCTATAGAGAGCATCGGTTAATACTCAAGGAACATGGTAAGGCGATACTGCCATTCTGTCAAACTATTTATCTATTTCACTGTGTTTTTTGGGCAAAATGGGAGAATTCCATCGTAAAAGTCCCTCTTCCTTGGGTAGAAGAGCGTAATACGGTGGAATACCCGAATAATTGTGCTAACGGAGCTTTAGCCTTTATATAATCGGCTGTGGCACGGCTTTCTAAGCTGTTAATCAACCCACCTCGAGCAGTGAGACTTCCCATAACCTCCCCAACATACTGAGAGGGGACAGTGATATCGACCTTCATAATTGGTTCCAGCAAGATCGGCATCGCATCCCTACAGGCAGCTTCAAAACATAAAGCAGTCGCTGCTTCAAAGGCAAAGGTAGTAGAAGAGAATTCGTTATAAGTAACTGACTCCAATACTGTCTCTATATCAACTATTTCATACCCAAATCTAATTCCACCACGGATCGAGTTATCAACACCACGCTCAATAGCTTCAAACATTTCAGAAGGGATGTTTTTGGGGGAAACTTTAGAAGTGAATTTCACTCCGCTACCAGTCGGCAATGGTTTGATAGTCAGTGTAACCGTAGCGGTATTTTCTTTGCCCGCTAATATTTTGCTAAACTGTTCAGTTTCAGTGACTTCTTGTGAGATTGATTCTCGATAGGTTACTTGAGGTGCTCCAACCCGTGCGTCTACTTTCATCTCTTTGGTTAAGCGCGTAACGAGAACATCCAGATGCAATTCTCCCATGCCTGAGATAATCAACTGCCCAGTATCACTGTTTTCTTTCCAAGAAAAAGTGGGATCTTCCTGCATTAGAATTTGTAGAGAGCTTTTCAATTTTTCTTGATCACTTAATGTTTTTGGCTCAATTGCCACTGAGATAACAGGTTCAGGGAAATGCATCTCTTCAAGAAGAATCTGTACACCTTCACTCCCTATAGTATCTCCTGTTTGGGCATTTTTAAAACCAATAATCACCCCAATATCACCCGCGGCTAATAGGTCAACAGGTTCTGGGCGACCTGCATGCATCCGAAACAAGCGGTTTATCCGTTCCCGTTTCTTCTTGGTGATGTTCAGTATCGCTGTCCCTTTTTTAATAACTCCCGAGTAGACACGAATAAAACTGAGTGGTCCAGTTTCACGGTCGTGGGTAATTTTAAAAATAAGGGCGAGAGGAGGTCCTTCAGGATCATGTTTGACCATAATCTCTGTTCCTTGTTTCACTGAGATACCTTTCATGGGTGGAACATCCAAAGGCGAAGGAAGCAATTCCACAATTCCATCCAGCAGTGGTTGTACCCCGATATTCTTTAATGCTGCCCCCACAAAAACAGGAACCAATGTGCGATCAATGGTACATTTACGTAAGGTTTCAATGATGAGGTCTCGGGGAATTTCCTCTCCTGAAAAATAGAGTTCAGTAATTTTATCTGAATATGAAGCCACTGCATCGATAAGTTTTTCATTCCATTCTGCGGTTATCTTTACCAAATCTTCTGGGACAGGGTGTGTAGACATGGTGCTACCAAAACTGGTCTCTTCAAATGTAATCCACGTATTAGCCAACACATCTATAATTCCATTAAAATCAGACTCTGAACCTACAGGGAGGTAGAGGGGGACCGCATGAATCTTAAATTTATCTTCTAAATCTTGCATAACCTGATAAAAGTTAGCTCCCAAGCGATCCATTTTATTAATAAAAATAATTCTTGGAACTTTGTAATTATCTGCTTGGCGCCAGACTGTTTCGGTTTGGGGCTCTACACCACTTACTCCACAGATTACTGCTACAGCGCTATCGAGAACCCGTAGAGAGCGCTCGACCTCAGCGGTAAAGTCTACATGTCCAGGGGTATCAATAATATTAATCTTGTGATCCTTCCAGAAGCACGTGGTTGCGGCTGAGGAGATGGTAATTCCCCGATCCTGCTCTTGCTCCATAAAATCCATGGAGGCTTCACCATCATCAACCTCTCCTATACGGTGATTTTCCCCAGTATAGAAAAGAATCCGTTCAGTGGTGGTCGTTTTGCCAGCATCGATATGAGCCATGATTCCAATATTGCGTATACACGTGTCATCCATTAGTTTAAACCTCGTATTGTTAACATCATTTCAAGGATACAATGTATCATAAAAATGGGCTCGCTTAAAGATGTAGAGTCTTATATTGTTTCATAGCACGCAGAGAATTCAATACAGCCAAGAGCGCTACCCCTGTATCGGCAAAGACAGCCATCCACATAGAAGCCAGACCTACAGCTCCAAGCCCCATAATAATCAATTTAATAGCTAATGCAAAAACTATGTTTTGAGTAACAATATGTACGGTTCTTTTCGCACTTTGGATAGCGAGAGGGATGCGGGATAGATCATCCTGCATGATTACAATATCTGAAGCCTCAATAGCAGCATCGGAACCCATCGACCCCATGGAGATGCCAATATCTGCTCGAGCCAAAACTGGAGCATCATTTATTCCATCTCCCACGAACACTAAACTAGAGTTTTTAGGTTTCTCCCGTAGTAACCGTTCTAGGTGATCAACCTTATCCTGGGGTAATAATTGTGCATAGTATTCGGTAATTCCTATCTCTTCTGCAGTTTCTTGGACGGTGCGTTTAGCATCACCTGAGAGCATAACAATGGTATTGACACCACTGTTTTTAAGCTGTTGTATCGTTGCTCTGCTCTCTTGCTTCACCGTATCCCTTACACGCAATCTTGCCGCAACAACACCGTCAACGGCTATAACAAGTTCAGATTCAGATTCCTTTCCCGTGATATGGTGGGCACTGCCAACCTGGATGCGATGTTGATTTATCATCCCCTCAATGCCTTTTCCTGGCACTTCAGTCACGTCAGAGGCTGGTAGGTGAGGGCCGTTATACGCTGCTGTTATTGCCTTAGCAATTGGGTGAGTAGAGTTGGACTCAATACTGGCAGCGTAGGCGAGAAGAGTCTCTTCTGGCAAAGGTGATTCTGCTAATACCTCCATGCCAACATAGGCAAACTGACCTTCTGTAAGGGTTCCAGTTTTATCGAATACGATGGTCTTTGTCTTGGCTAAGGTTTGCACATAGTTACTCCCCTTAACAAGAACTCCCATTTTAGCTAATCCTCCAATACCGGCAAAAAAGCCTAGGGGCACTGAGATAACTAAAGCACAGGGACATGAAATTACTAAGAAAACAAGCGCTCGGTAGAGCCAGTCTGAGAAGGGCAAAGGGGAAAAAAGAGGAGGAATGAAAGCTATAAGAGCGGCTAAGAGAACCACAATTGGGGTATAGTAACGGGCGAACTGGGTAATAAAACGTTCGGATTGTGTTTTGCGTAATCCGGACTCTTCAACTAAACGTAAAATAGTAGCAACCGTTGAATCTTGATAACTAGCCGTGGCTTGACCGTGTAACACCCCTAATCCATTGATAGAGCCACTGATGAGCGCGTCGCCTGGATTTACGGGTTGTGGTAAAGACTCGCCGGTAAGGGCTTTCGTATCGATAAGGGAAGATCCTGCGGTGACCACCGCATCGACGGGGATCTTTTCACCAGGTCGAATGATAATCGTTTCACCTACTGCAATTTCTTCGGGAGTAATATCTACCTGTACTCCTGCACGCAGTACGGTAGCTTTAAGAGGTTTAATATCCATTAAGTTGCTGATTGAAGTCCGAGAGCGGTGTACGGCAATCTCTTGGAAGTATTCTCCAACTTGATAAAAAGCCATCACAGCGACAGCTTCTGAGTATTGCCCAATGGCAAAAGCTCCAATCGTAGCAATCGTCATGAGGAAATTCTCGTCAAATACTTTGCCTCGGAATATGTTTTTAACAGCCCGCAAGACAATATCGTAGCCACTGATCAGATAGGCGATCACAAACAAGATGGAACTTAAGGTTGGGTTATTCGTAGTGATTGCAAAAAATAAAGCTACTAATGATAAAAGGATACGCGCGGGGATACGGACAAACCTAGGCCAATCAGGGGTGATTGACGGGGAAGGTTTTTGTGTATCTAAAGTGGCCGTTACGGTTGGATCTGTCTTGTGAATAGCTTCTTTAAGGTGTGTATCAAGATCATTCTGAACGGAGTTTTGAGCAACAATTTCAATTTTGTGGTTAAGGAGATTGATGCGTGATGATTGGACGCCTTCGATTTTTCCCACCGCCTCTTCAATGTGGGTCGCACATCCAGCGCAATCAATTCCATGTAATGTATAAGTCTTCCGTATTGTCATTGAGTCCTCTATAAATTCATATATGATTAAACATTCATATGAATAATATTAATATATAAGGTAACTGTCAAGCGAGAATTTAGAGGAAATATATCTTTTTTTAAAGATTACAGTCTCGCGGGGGACCGAGTGAACCGCGTTGCATGATTGCATAGGGCATTTCGATATGACGTTCGGCAATAGGTTCTTTATTGATAAGAGAAAATAATAATTCAGCTGCTCGTTTCCCTTTATCAACACCGGGTTGATCCACCGTTGTCAATGGTGGTTCTTGGTAGGTGGCCTCCGGGATATTGTCAAAGCCAACGAGAGAAATAGTAGCAGGAACCGCTATTTTGTGGGCTTTGAAGGCAACCATAATCCCCATAGCCGTGATATCACACATGGTGACTATACAGGTGGGAAGCTCTTTCTGGAGAAGGGTAGTAGCAAAATTGCGCCCCGCCTCTAAAGTACATTCACAAAAGTGAATCGCTATTGTAGGGGAAGATAGATTGAGACAGAATTCCTCTAAAGCCTCCAGATATCCCTGCAATCGTACTCTTTGTATACTCTCAAAATCTTTTTTGGCGTAAGAAGCTTCTGAAAACCCAACGATGACAATATGGCGGTGTCCCGCCGCGAGGACAAGGTGCATTATATCATAAGCAGCTTGTTTGTCGTTAATATTGACTGAAGGCACCTGAGTAGAAGGAACTCCATCGAGGGTAACAAAGGGGAGGTTGCGTTTTATAATGGCATCAACAATTTCCGTTTCTACACGCATGCCTTGGGTGATAAGTCCATCCACAGCGGCTCTGTGGACAGCTTGTAACATACTCGCATGGAGAGGAGGGATCAAAGTAAGTGTCGTCCCATATTTTTGGCAGACAGAGCCAATTCCCCCCACTACTTCCATGATATAGGGATTGCGAAAGGAGTAATTAATGTCTTTGGGGAGTAAAAAACCAATACTTTGATGACATTGGAGAGCGAAATTTCGGGCTAAAGGGTTGGGATAGTATCCCATCTCTTTCGCTATCTGCAAGATAGTTGCGCAAGTTTTCTCTGAAATTCGAGAAGGGGCGTTGAAAGCAAAGGAGACCGCTGTCTTTGAATATCCCGAAGCACGGGCTATATCATTGATCGTAACGCGTTTCTCTTTAGGGGCTGAAGGATCATTCATATTACCCTGTCCCTTTCAGTAATAGTATTTCATACGGACCGAGTATTACAGGATTAGCCTCTAAACGAACTTCTTTTCCTTGGGCTAGATCGGTCCACACTTCTTCGCGCAATAAGGGGGAGGTGGTAGTGTCGACCTCTACTACTTTTTGATGTTCGGTGAAGTTTGCGATGACTACGAGCATTTGAGTTGCTTCAATCTCATCTCTTGGTGTTACCAACATACAAATTACCCCGTGGTCATTAGTCGAATTGATGGTAAGACGGTTAGCTGAGCCGATGAGCTCTTCTCCTTTTCTTAGCACAATGTACCGGTGAATATTTTTGAAAATTAGTGAGCTAGGAAGGCGTAGGTCTTGGCGTTTACTAGCTGTTGCCCAGTCAAACTTACTGCGATGTAAGAATCGGCTGTCACGAGCTTTATGCATATCGTAGATATACGAATAGTCGTTTAGTTGTCCAATTTCATCACCACTATATATTACCGGTATCCCGTTGGCGGCCATACAGAAGGCATGCAACATGCTAATACGTTTTATGGCTAATTCTTGTTGGTATTCATCCCGTTCAAAGAGTCCTTTTTCCAGTCCACACAATGAAGCACACGTGCCACTATTGCGGGCATCTTTGGTCCTTGGATCTGATTCATAGAGCTCTCCACGACTAAAGCTGCCCGGGAAGGAACCTAAGTAGAAGTTAATCAAAAACTGTTTATGTTCAAAAGGGTCAAACCCAATAGAGCGAGCAGCTGATTCTTGAAAGCCCCAACCAATATCATCGTGGCTGCGGACGTAGTTTACCCAACACGCTCCAGTAGGGATGGTTTGGGGAATATCCTTGATGAGGGTGGCTAACATACGCGTGTCACGGGTAGCTAGAGAATTCCATAATTCAACCATGAAAGTCACATTGTAGAGAAGGTGACATTCGGGAGCCTCTTGCGTACCAAAGTACGGAGCAACATCATGGGGGGCCATGACAACTTCTCCTTTGATAATAGTGGCAGGAGCTGCAATTTCTAGTACGAGGCGAAACATACGAATAAGCGTATGGACTTGCGGTAAGTTACGGCTGCTGGTTCCCCATTCTTTCCAGATATAGGGGATGGCGTCAAACCGAAAGACATCGACTCCTCGGTTGGCTAATTGCAGCAACGCCCGAGCCATTTCAATAAAGACTTCGTAATTACTATAATTCAAATCCCATTGAAAGTTATTGAAAGTAGTTAAGACCCATTTCCCCATCTTAGCGTTAAAGGTGAAATTACCGGGTGCTTGTACAGGGAAGACCTCATTCACCGTTTCTTCATAGGCATCAGGCATAACTCTATCTTCAAAGATAAAATAGCGTGCTTGGCAATCACTATCACCCTCTTTAGCTTTAAGGGCCCAAGCGTGTTCATCTGAGGTATGATTGAGGACAAAGTCGAGACATATACTGATACCGCGAGAGTGGCATGCTTGGGTAAAAGCATCAAATTCCTCGTTGGTACCAAACCGGGGATCGATCGAGGTAAAGTCGCTGACTGCATATCCTCCATCATTTAAGGCTTGAGGCATTTCAAAGACCGGCATGATGTGAAGATAGGTAATACCCAGTTCTTCAAGATAGTCGAGTCGAGCCGGCATGTTGGCAAAAGTTCCCGCAAAATTATCGACATAGAGCATCATGCCCGTCATCGCTGAATCTTGGTACCAGAGGGGATGGGCTAACCGTTGGTCATCAAGTTTGAGCATCTTCTCTGAGCGTGCAGACCATTTTAACCGGAGCAGATCAAGAAGGCTCTTATAACCCCGTTTTCCGTAGAGTGAGGTATAGAGGGTTTTTAATTCTTTCTCCAAATGTTCAAAGCGATCAGCAAATTCTTGGTGATGGATGTTCTCTTGGGCTGTATTCACTTTATAATAACCCCTTTAGAGTTTCCTGATCGAGAAATAGAGATATGTATGGACCAAGCCTGCAATACATAAAGCTCATCCTATGAAAGTATTTAATTTTATTCTAGCAAAAATTAAGAGATGAGGATACAGAATAACTTCTAACCCGCTCAACCTTACCAACTGATTGACATCTTTTCATAAATTGTCTTGACTTGTTTTGCCTACTAACATAGTACATAGTAAACCGGTTTAGCAAACCGGTCAACTAGCAATAGGTTTTGAGCTATATACAACAAGGGAAAAGAGGTATGTATGGTAAATTGGAAAAAAAGCATCCGCTCAGGGGTTGTTCCTGAGTATCTCACCCCGTTTCCACCAGTGGCTGGAGTTAGCACAACAGTAGCAATCAGTATAGCAACGCACGCACCGGTAGTCAAAATCATCTGTCATGCCCTTTTGGATGGACGTTCGAGCTATTTCCCGATGCACCGTGCACAACAGGGCCAAGTGTTTGATCGTTATGAAGCACATATCCATCCACCCGTACAACCCTGTTGGAAATTTTCTTTTCAAATTGAAACTGAGCAGGGATGGTATTTTGCAACCCGTACTGGTCTACAGGTCTATCATCCCAGTGAAGCGCGGATGTATAGCGTTGATCCTTCAATCGAAGCGAGTAGTTGGGTTGCTGGAAGCACTTTTTATCAGATTTTTCCTGACCGGTTTAGAAAAGGAGATCCAAGCATTGATCTTGAGACTCACGAATATACTTTTGACGGAGGGACAACCAAAGCTCTTAACTGGGACGAAGAGCCCCTCTCCTATGAAGAGGGACGATGTCTCGATTTTTACAATGGTGATTTGAAAGGGATAGAAGAGGCTATTCCCCATTTTAAGGCCTTAGGGATTACCGCATTATATCTTACCCCCATCTTTCGAGCTAAGACCAATCACCGTTATGATTGTACCGATTATTTTACCGTCGATGAACATGTAGGAGGAGATGAAGCTCTTATTCAACTTTGCAAAAGCTTGCACGAAGCCAATATCCACATACTACTAGATGTCTCTATCAACCATACCGGGATTGACCATCCTTGGTATAAAAAGGCTTTGAAAGACAAAAATTCAACAGAGAGTGAATTTTATTATCGTAAAAGCGATGGGACTTTTGTCTTCTGGCAACATGTCCATACCTTGCCACAGCTCAATTACAGCAACCAGGCCTTGCGCGATCGTATGTACAGGAAGAGTGACTCGGTAGTTCGAAAGTATCTGCAGGAGCCCTACGCCATTGATGGGTGGCGTTTTGATGTCGGCACCGATACAGGGCGACATGAAACGGATCAATTTTGCCATGAAATTTGGCAAGAGGTACGTGTAGCTATAAAAAAGACCAATACGGACGCCTATTATATTGGAGAAGCTTGGGAAGATGCCGCCGCCTACCTGCAGGGTGACCAATGGGATTCGGCAATGAACTATTTTGGGAGTGGACGTCTGCTACGGCGCTGGTATGGCCAGCAGGATACCTTCTTAATGGCCAATTGGGGACACTCTGATGAAAGTGGCCGACCGCTCAGTGGTTTTGCGCTCTCTGAGGCCATCAAACAACATCTTTATGCAATTCCTGACCAATTAGTTCCCCTCCAATTTAACCTTATCGATTCACACGATACGATGCGACTACACAACCATACTCGTATTTTTGATTGGGAATTATATAGGGGAGTGGTGATGTTATTGTACCTACTTCCCGGTGTCCCGAGTGTGTATTACGGCGATGAAGTTGGCCTCAAAGGTACCATAGAGAGCAACGAAGGGGCTCGTTATCCTATGCAATGGGATGAAACAGAGTGGAATCAAAGGTTTTATGATCTCTATAAAAGGCTAGGGGAATTACGAAAAACTCATGCTTGGGCCGCTTATGGTGATTGGCAAACGGAGTACATTGCGCATGAAACTGTAATGTTCTCACGGACTTACCAAGGAGAAGGGGTCTTCATGGTTCTTAACCGTGGATCAACGGAGCAAACTATTCGGGTGAATGTAGAACATTTAGGAATAAAAAAAATAGGTGAATGGGAAAGTGGGCAAGAACCAAATTGGGATAATGAGTCTTTAGAGATTGAACTTGGTGCGAAACAAAGTAAAATGTTCTTATATACTTGTTATTTTTAGTTAGGTGCTTCAAAATAGCGCAACGGAGGATTTACCTAATGGCTACTTATATAGAAGAACCGTCTAGGACGTTTAATGAATATTTACTGATTCCCAGTTACTCATCTACCGACTGTATACCTGACAATGTTGATCTACAGACACCGTTAGTAAAGTTTACGAAAGGGGAACGCCCTAAGTTTCAAGCTAATATCCCACTTGTTTCAGCCATTATGCAAGCTGTAAGCGATGATCAACTGGCAATTGCATTAGCTAAAGAGGGGGGAGTCTCCTTTATCTTTTGCTCCCAGGGTATTGAAGAGCAAGCTGAGATGGTGTGGCGAGTTAAAAATCATAAAGCTGGATTTGTTCCCAGTGACTCGAACATCATGCCGAGCCAAACGTTAGCCGACTTGGTAGCTTTGAAAGAGCGTACTGGCCACTCTACAATTGCAGTCACTGCTGATGGAAAAGCTGATGGAAAACTGGTTGGGTTAGTTACTAGTCGTGATTACCGTGTCCATAGGATGGATCTAAGCACCCCAGTAGCCTCGTTTATGACCCCATTAGACAAACTAGTCTATGGGAGTGAAGATCTCACTTTGACTGAAGCGAATGACATGATTTGGGATCATAAACTTAATGCTTTGCCGATTGTTGATAAAAAAGGAAACTTGTGTTCATTAGTGTTTCGTAAGGATTACGATAACCATAAAGAACATCCGTTAGAACTATTGGATGATGAAAAGCGGTATGTCGTTGGTGCGGGTATTAATACGCGCGATTACGTTGAACGTGTTCCAGCTCTTCTAGAAGCTGGTGCCGATATACTTTGTATTGATTCATCTGAGGGTTTTACCGAGTGGCAACGCCTCACGATACAACATATTAAGAAAACCTATGGACCGGATGTTCCCGTAGGAGCAGGTAACATTGTCGATGCTGAAGGGTTTCGCTTTTTAGTAGAAAGTGGCGCAGACTTTGTAAAAGTTGGTATTGGTGGTGGCTCAATCTGTATTACTCGTGAAACAAAAGGGATTGGAAGGGGGCAGGCTTCAGCTATTATTGAAGTTGCTAAAGAGCGTGACCTCTACTACCAAGAGACCGGCATCTATGTTCCAATCTGCAGCGATGGCGGCATTGTGTATGATCATCATCTCACCTTAGCTTTGGCGATGGGGGCCGATTTTATGATGCTTGGTCGTTATTTCGCACGCTTTGATGAAAGCCCAGCCAATAGAGTCTTTGTGAACAATTCTTACATGAAAGAGTATTGGGGAGAGGGTTCCAATAAGGCCCGCAACTGGCAACGGTATGATTTAGGTGGCACAGGCCATCTCTCTTTTGAAGAGGGCGTCGATTCCTACGTGCCGTATGCGGGAACATTACGTGAAAATGTTCAACTCTCTTTAGCGAAAGTCCGTTCCACCATGTGCAATTGTGGAGCTCTCGATATTGCATCTCTTAAGGAGAACGCCAAGTTGACCCTTGTCTCTTCCACGAGCATCGTGGAGGGGGGAGCACACGATGTCGTGTTAAAAGAGAATCAAAACGCCCCTCGTAGGCAGTGATTTAATCGAGGTTAAAGGCTTTGTTTAACTCCTCTATCTGCTCTGCTTCGATATGGACTAATTCTCCTAACGATTTTGAGATATAGAGGCTGGCTGCAGTGGCTTCGGCCACTTCCAGTCGATCAAAAGCTTTTAACAATGTTTCTCCAGTAGTGATGACACTATCATTTTCGATTAATAAGACTGGTGTGCGTTCACTAATTGCTCCAGCAATACCCTCTAGGTCTTGGTAAATGGTTTCATACGGTATTTTATTCAATTCACGTAAGAGTACATAACTCTCAGGAATGGTGCGTGGGTCAAGAATAGCCTCGGTTATGGCGAATGCCATCAGGTGCATAGGGTGAGCCACCAAAATAGCCCTTACACGAGGATGTTTTTGATAAATTTTGGCGTGGAGCTTGATAGCTCGAGAGGGAGTTTTCCCCCTTTCCTTCATCCCATCTTTGACTCGTACAATATCTTCAACCTGAATATAGGCACGATCCTTATTATAGGGGGTTATTAAAATAGAACCGTCACTCAGTTTGACTGAGTAGGTCCCATTGGTTGCATTGAAGAGACCTTGAGTGTAGGAGCGTTGAATAAGGGTAACCATATCTCGTCGGGCGGCTAACTCTTCGGTTGAGCGAGTTTTGAATTCAATATCATCCATGAGAAGATGGTGTTGCGTCTCAGATAAGGCTAATTGAGCCGGGTTGAGTTCTCTAACTTTACCCAACTGATTAGCGAGACTTTCCAGCCGTGCACTCGATTCGAGGGTTTCAAAAGTCATGAAGGCTTTAAAGAGATTTGCACCACCGATAACAACTCCATGATTTTCTAATAATACAATATCGGAACCAGTCGCGAATTCAGCTGCAATTTTATCACCAAGACGAGTGCTTCCTGGTAAATCGTAATCGGCCATCTTGATCTCTTTACAGGTGCGTGCAACTGAAGGGAAAAGGGCTACAGAAGGGATCTTTCTCACAATTGAGAAAGCTACTAAGGCGTTAGGGTGGGCATGAAGGACCGCATGTAAATCTGGACGAGCTTTATATACTGCCAAGTGAAAGGGGAGTTCTGAAGAACTTTTGTGAGCGCCTATAGCGGTTCCATCAGGTTTCACCTGAATGATGTCACCACGTGTTAAGGTCCCCTTATCGATTCCAGCTGGCGTAATCCATACATCACCGGAATCATCACGAATAGAGAGGTTTCCTCCACTGGTGGTAGTCATGCCACGATTGTATATTCGATCCATAATCATAACTAATTGATCTGCGGGGTGTAATAATGAAAAATCCATATTGACCTCCAATTTTACCTGAATCATACCACAAAATTCTAAATTAGGAAGCCTGCGCGGTTGACAAAGCAAGTCGGTACATGATAGCTTCTTCTTCGTTACCTAATACGGGGGGTTAGCTCAGTGGGAGAGCTCCTGCCTTACAAGCAGGCTGTCGTGGGTTCAAATCCCTCACCCCCCATACCCACCTTTCATTTTACCAATATTCACGCGTAAAGGTTGACATCTTAATTGTTCCTTACCCATTATAGGGCAAGGAGTGAATTGAATGTCGGCAAGTAGTATTAAACGGATAACGTCTCCTGTTCTCACCTCTAGACGCCTTATTTTGAGACCGTTTGTCCTAGATGATGCTCAAGCTCTTTTTACGTGGGCAAGCGATACCGAAGTTACAAAATACCTCCGTTTTCCGGCTCACAGCCATATAACTGATTCAAGAAAAGTTATTCAGCGGTGGATCGATGAGGCTAAAAAGCCCCCTTTTTTTCATTGGGCTATTGTGGAGCGTGAAAGTAAACGTGTAATTGGCTCGATTGGTATAGAAATTCTCAGTCCGTACGACAATCGAGGCGAAGTAGGTTACTGTATAGCCAAGAAATATTGGAATCAGGGATTTGCTACTGAAGCTCTCCGTATCGTATTAGAATTTGCCTTGGAAATAGGAGGTTTTCATCGTATTGAAGCCTGTTTTTCTGTCAAGAATCCAGCTTCAGGCAAGGTGATGGAACATGTAGGGATGCTATTGGAAGCAGGACCTTTACGTGATTATTATCGTTCTGACTTGCTGGGGTATCAGGATGCCATGATGTACACAGCTTTTAGCAGAACTTTTTAAGTAGTATGACCCAGATAATCATAGAGACCTATTTTTGGTATTTTATAGTATTCAGCATGGTAGGGTATGTTTGTGAAGTCATCTATTGTTCAATTCCTGCCAAGAGATTCATAAATCGAGGGTTTTTACAGGGGCCATACCTTCCGGTATATGGATTTGGTGGGCTTGCTGTTCACCTCCTTCTTTTACCCATTGCTCATGCTCCTCTCCTTGTTTTCCTCTTAGGGATGCTGATCACATCAGTGATTGAATATAGTGCCGGATTTTTATTAGAAATTCTCTTTCATACTCGCTTATGGGATTATAGTGGTCATCGTTTCCATATACGCGGTCGTGTCTGTCTAAAGAATTCTCTTCTTTTTGGTTTGCTCGCTATGGCAAGCCTCTATCTCCTCCATCCAATGATAGAGAGACTCCTCGGTAATTTGTCCCCTCTCTTGCGGACACTAGGGGCTTTCGGTATGCTGGTCTTAATGGCGATTGATACAACGGCAAGTGCGTTTAGATTAATTACCTTTACGGAGAGGTTGGGACAGCTGCGACGCTTAAAAGTGCTAGTGGAATCGCCCTTACAACGGATTAGCCAGAACCACGATACAGTGAAAGAACGATTGGAAATGGAAATGGCTCGGTTGCGAGAGCAATTACATCGGACGGGGAGACGATTGTTTGATGCATTTCCCAGTATGCGATCGCCCGAGTTGGACAGGCAATTTAGACTCGTAAAAGAGATGATTGAAGAACGACGTGCTAAAAGGAAGAAAAGACCATGATGGCTGAAAGATTAGCAACATTACTTGAGACTATAAAGGAAGAGACAAGGGCAAGTGGAAGGAAAGATGAGGTTCAGCTGATGGCTGTCTCAAAGACCCATCCGCTTGAAGCTGTGTTAGAAGCAGTTGCTTGTGGACAACTCCTTTTTGGTGAAAATCGAGTCCAAGAGATAGAAAGCAAATTTCCTCCTACCCGCGATACATACCAATTACATATGATAGGGCACCTTCAGTCGAATAAAGTAAAAAAAGTAGTTCCTCTCGTTGATGCCATCGATTCGATTGACTCTTTACGTTTAGCTCGTTTAGTAAGTAGGCATGCCCTCGCATTAGACAAAGTTATGCCAGTCTTATTAGAGGTAAATACTTCAGGTGAAGCTGCGAAAGTAGGCTTTACTTCTGAAAAAAGTTATTATGAATTGTTGGATGAAGCCCATAATTTACCCGGAATTGCGATTAAAGGTCTCATGACAATAGGACCCCTGAGTGATAACGAGAAAGAAGTACGTCAGGCTTTTGCCCAATTGCGCAAGATTTCTGAAGAGAGTAAAGTACGTTATCCTGAACTTTGCTTTGACACCTTATCGATGGGCATGAGCCAAGACTTTCTTTGGGCAATCAAAGAGGGGTCGACTATGGTTCGTATAGGGACTACTATTTTTGGGAGGAGGGATTATCAGTGAGAAAAACCATCGCAATAGTGGTGTTGGTTGTGCTTTGCTTACAGCCACTCATGGCCGATTATACTCCCTACAGTAAGGATGAGTTCCCCCAATGGAGTCTCAAATTAAGACGTGCAGAAACCCTTTTATTTGGATCTCTTCCCATAACGCTGGGAATGACGAGCATTTCCTACGCTGCGGCGATCTCTTTGGGAGCCTCTCCATTTTATAATGACCCCACTAAGAACACTTTAGCGATTATTGGTGTAGCGGGTGGCTTATCTCTCTTGGTTGCCATAACCGACTATATTTTAGGAGAGATGCAGAAGTAATGGATCATAAAGAGCACTCACTTGAGTTAACCGTACCTGCTTTAACTTCTCCCATGCGTATTGATGCTTGGGTAAGTCAACATACCCCCTCTTTCCTCCGTTCCGTGGCATCTGATTCACGGACCCTCTTTTATATCAATGGGCACAGAGTGAAAAAAAGTAAGTTGGTCCGCGCTGGAGATCAACTCCTCGTCACCTGGGTAGAAGATGTGATGAGTCAGATCAGTGCTCAAGCTATCCCCTTAGATGTGCTCTATGAAGATGATCAGTTATTAGTTATCAACAAGCAACAGGGGCTAATAGTCCATCCAGGGGTGGGAAACTGGGAAGGGACGCTGGTGAATGGATTGATCCATAGATATGGTCCAACCTTCTTTGCCGCTGATAGTGGCAGTGAAGGGGATGAGGACGCTGAGACCACGTTACGGCCAGGGATAGTGCATCGGCTCGATAAAGATACCTCTGGGGTGATGGTTATTGCTAAAGATCAGGTAAGTCATCTCAATCTCAGCAGTCAATTTAAAGCACGGACTACCGAGAAATATTATATTGCGCTCGTTCGAGGAAGTTTGCCAGCTTTGAAAGGTTCAATTGAGACTACCCTCATGCGTGATCGACGTAATCGAAAACGGTTTTGTGTCGGACCAGAGGGAGAAGGGAAGGTTAGCCGTACTGATTACTATCAGTTACGACAGTACGATGGGTTTGCTTTAGTCCGTCTCCATCTTATTACCGGTAGGACACACCAGATTAGAGTCCATATGCAACACCTTGGTTGTCCTGTAGTTGGAGATCCCCTATACGGCAAACGTGGTAAAGCAACCCGAGACGCTACGTTGATGTTACATGCCTTTTCCTTGGCTTTTACCCATCCAAACACGCAGCAATGGAGGCTCTTCAGAGCACCATTACCATCCCGCTTTAAAGAGTATATCGCTAAGATTAGGTAAGAACACTGGGATGGCTTAATTGTGC
This sequence comes from uncultured Spirochaetaceae bacterium, assembly GCA_964524755.1. Lineage (GTDB taxonomy): Bacteria > Spirochaetota > Spirochaetia > Sphaerochaetales > Sphaerochaetaceae > JAQVOO01. The sequence continues at coordinate 34,749 of CAZGDR010000001.1, read as the reverse complement.
CAGGTCATCAATAGCCATAGCATCGATTAAGTCACGGTTGAATAGTTTTTCAATTTTTAGTGTTGAAATAGTTCCGTGTCCAGGAAAAATTAAGAAACGCTCATCTAATGAGACTAAACGGTTCTTTATCCCTTTTAACAGCAACGCTCGCTCAACTACACCGTTGGTATTTCCTACTCGACCAGCTGACAAGACATCTCCCGTGAAGAGGGTATTGCCAATTCTATAGACATAAGAATCGATAGTGTGCCCTGGGATGTGGATTGCTTCCACTTCAATTCCTGATAAATCGAGCACTGTCCGATCCAATACTTCTGTGACCGGAGTTTCGTACATGCTGGGAGAGCCGGCATAGACGGTAGGATTATAAATTTTCAACAATGTGCCAAGTCCTTGAGTATGTGCCAAATGACGGTGGGTAAGCAGGACATGAGCAATCGTAAAATTATTATTTTCAATCTTCTCTATTAATTCTAAGTTTATATAACCAGGATCAACTAAGATCGCGTCTCCCCCCTCTTTGGGGCCAATGAGGTAGGAATTACTGAATCCATTGAGAGAAAAATGAAAATATACTTTCATAGGCTCTTACAGGAAGTTGGCCTCCTCAAAATTGGAATATTTAAAAGAGACGTTATGTCTATCGCTAAAGCGAAAATCGGCATTTTTCAAGTTGCAATCTACAAAGAGAACATCGACAAGGTGAGAGGATGAGAAGTTGGAGTAATAGAGGTCTGAGGAAGAAAAATCACAATTTTGCGCATCAATACCCATGAAATTAGAATGGATCAAAAGGCTGTTGGTAAAAGAACAGTCCAATAGTTTTGAACCTGCAATAACCGAATGACGTGCATCTCCATCATCAAATTTGCAATTTTCGAACAGGCAGAAGTCGAAAAAACAGGCTTGTACTTTAGAATTTGAAAAATCGACATTTCTAAAGATGCAGCGAGAGAAATCACAAGTAGTTAGGTGAGAGTTTGAAAAGTCACGATCGGCGATGGTGATATCAGTTAACACAATATCGCGGTGACGAGAGGAGTTGGTTAAGGATTCCAGTAAAGATTGTAAGAGCTCTTCTTTACGTTCGGTATGTTGTAGGCATGTCTTAATATCTTCCATGGCGTAGCGGGGACATCCTTCTATTGCACAAGGGAGACACTTAAACATAGCTAGAGACTACCAAATCCTAGGGGTGCTGTAAAGCCAATTGCTTGCACAGCGTATCGATTGTCGTTACAGTAATAGCATGAATATACAAACAGGGGTTGTTACCCGGGGGATAAACAATATTTATGCGGTGGTACCGCTTGAGCAGCTCCATGAGTTAGGGAAAGTCCCACTCTATTCTTGCCGTATTAAGGGAAAAGTATTGCAAGGTGTTGCAGAAACCTATTCGCCACTAGCAGTAGGAGATCGGGTTACATTTGTTGCCCACCAAGGTCAGGAAGGGATGATTCTAGAGCGCCTACCACGTGAAAATAGTTTTGATCGTTGGAACGCTAAAAGAGAAGTCAACCAAACTCTTGTGGCAAATATGGACCTTATAATCTGTGTGACTTCAACTGATGATCCCCCCTTTAGACCTCGCTTCATTGATCGTGCGATCGTGTGTGCCCATTACACTCCAGTATTAATCGTGTTAAACAAATGTGATCTTATGTTGACTGAATTTGAAGATGACCGCTTTCAGTTATATAAGAAGTTAGGATTTGATACTTTTTCGATGTCAGCTTTTGATGAAGCGGGTGTCGTTGCTTTACGCAAGATAGTAGAGGGGAAAGTGGTAGCATTGATTGGGCAGTCAGGAGTAGGTAAGTCAACCCTAGTGAATGCCTTGTTAGGTGGCAAAGCAGTGCAGAAAGTAGGCGAGATTTCACAGAAGTTTCATCGTGGGCGTCATACGACTAATCACGCTCTTATGCTTAATGCCAACGGGTTTATTATTGTAGATACACCGGGAATGCGTGAGTTATTAATCCCACATGAAGGCCCTCTGCAGATTGCTGAGGGATTTCCTGAATTCAGCGACGTTGCTGGATCATGTTCTTTTCAGCCTTGTACCCACTACCATGAACCTCATTGTGCTGTGAAAGATAAGTTAGCAGCTGGACTGATTGATACTGACCGTTATGAAAGTTATATACGAATGCTCGATTCTCTTGACGAGCGCCCCGAGAGTTGGGAAAGTGATCGCCGTTGAAAAATAGTATGGAAACTAGAACGCTACAAGATTTAGGATTTCCCACAATATTAGCCGAGATGCGTGCTTTTTGTCTTTCAGAAGAGGGGAGTGCAAAGTTAGCCTCCTCTGAGTTTGTGACTGATTCAACCTTATTAAGTCAGCGTCAGGACATAATCGAGGACTTGCTCAGCTTGGAGAGTTATGGGGTGCAAAAACCCATCTCCTTTCCCGCTATTGATGAGATTATAGCCGATTTGGAAATTCCTGGAAAAAGCTTAGATGGTGAACAACTTTTTACTCTAAGGTCCTATTTGGAAGCTGGTCGAGTCTTTGTTGATTACTGTCATACTCCTCGAAAATTGCCCTCTGAAGCTATTCAAGAGGGAGTTTCTACTCCTGCTATGGCCTTATTTGAACCCTTTGATGCAGGTCTACACCAATTATATAAAACCATTGATTCTACTTTGGAAAGCCCAGGGCAAGTGAAAGCCACCCATCCTGCCATTGCGCGTTTGACGCGTGAAGTTGAACGGAAACGGACGGAGAGGCACTCCTTTAGTACCGATTATTTAAAGAAACAACAAACTGATTCGAGCTCTGTCCAACCAGCATTTCGTGATGGGCGGGTAGTACTACCCATCCGTAATGACCAACGAGCTGGGCTAGAGGGCGTCATTCACTCTTCTAGTGCCTCCGGGGTGACTGTCTACATGGAGCCCTATCGGTTAGTAGAATTAAACAACCAAGTAGTGATGGCTCAGCAGCAGATTCAGATAGAGATAGCTCGTATTTTAGCCGAGCTCTCTGCTCAAGTCCGCGAGCAATTGGAGATTATCGAACTATTACGCCAACAAGTGGGATATGCCGATAGTTTGTATGCTCGTAGCCGCTATGTAAGTCGGTATGATTGTGTACGTCCTATTAAAAGTACGAGCGGTGAATTACTCCTTAGACAAGCCCGGCATCCACTCTTGCGTGATAAAGCAGTTCCGATCTCGATCGATTTAGATGCTTCCATCAAAGCGGTGGTAATTAGTGGTCCCAATGCAGGAGGGAAAACTGTCACTATTAAGACGGTTGCTTTGTTTGCTCTTTTGCACCAATTTCTCTACTTCGTTCCAGCTGCAGAAGGGACCCAAATCCCCCTATTTGGTTCAATTTATACCGATGTAGGGGACGAACAGTCGATCGAGGAATCGCTATCCACGTTCAGTGGTCATATGCGCAATATTGGCAGGATCTTAGATGTTTGCGATAAAAACTCTTTAATTATATTTGATGAACTTGGTAGTGGGACAGACCCTGTCGAAGGTTCAGCTTTAGCGCGAGCCATCTTAGAATATTGTGTTGAACGAGCTGCCCTTACGTTGGTGACGAGTCACCATAGTGTTCTCAAGCAATATGCTTATGCTCAGCCTCACCTTCTCAATGCTTCGATGGAATTCGATGGTGATACCCATGAACCTACGTTTAGGGTCATTAGTGGTGTGCCAGGCGAGAGTCATGCTTTAGAGACAGCTAAAAGGATGCAGGTACCTCCATCGGTACTAGCACAGGCCATGACGTACATCGGTGCTGAGATGGTGGAGATTTCCACGATAATTAAGGGATTAGAGGAGAAACGGCGCGAGGCAGAAGCACGCGAAAAGGTCCTACTTGAACGGGAAAGAGCACTTCAAGAACAGGTGCGAAAACTCGATTTAAGGCAACTGAGATTGGCCCAGGATGAGCAGCTTGTACGAACACAACAACTGGGAGATCTTTCTCGGTTTATTAGCGACAAACGAAGTGAGTTGGAGAATTTAGTTTCTGAACTGCGTGAAGGGGAGATCTCTAAAACAAAGACGCGTAAGGTAAAACAATTTATCGCTTCACTGGAACAGAAAAAGGATGAAAGTAAACAGAAAGTTGAGGCCTTGGAAGAAGTTGTGCAGGAAGAAGCCCCCGCAACAGGCCCTTTTGCCGTCGGAATGGATGTGTTAGCTGGTCCACACCGGCGTGAAGGTCGAATTGTACGCAAAGAGAAGAGTGGTAAGTGGGTAGTGGCCATCGGGCCTATGAAATTTACTTTGCATGAACGAGAATTACGTTCATTGCCTTCGCAACGACAAAAAGAACAAAAAAAAGTTTCTATTTCTTATGAATCTCGCACCGTAGCTCCACAACCAGTAATTGACGTTCGCGGTATGACTTTAGATGAAGCTCTTGAAGTCGTTTCGGTACAAATTGAGGGGGCACTTGTCCATTCAATAGGCAGTTTTTCAGTGATTCATGGGTTAGGGGATGGTATCCTCTCACGAGGAATCCATGATTACCTACGGACTGTACCCCAAGTGAGTACATATTATTTTGCACGGCCTGAAGATGGGGGTTACGGAAAGACCTACATCGAGTTCTAATAGTTTGACAACCTGAGAGTCCAGTGTTAGGCTTAATTGTTCTAAGAAAAGTAGGAGTTTGGCGATGACAGATTATATGGAAGGTAGTGGTCTGCAATACCATATTCACCTGCAACCAGGTGATGTTGGTCGGTACGTGATTTTACCCGGTGACCCAAAACGGTGTGAGAAAATAGCAACATATTTTGATGATCCTCAATTGATTGCCAATAATCGTGAATATGTTACGTATACTGGACACCTAGATGGTGTGAAAGTCAGTGTAACAAGTACGGGTATTGGTGGTCCTTCGGCCGCAATTGCCATGGAGGAGTTATATGTGTGTGGTGCTGATACTTTTATCCGTGTTGGCACCTGTGGAGGGATTGCTTTGGAAGTTACCGGAGGTGACGTAGTAATAGCTACAGGAGCTATTCGTCATGAAGGGACAAGTCGCGAGTATGCTCCTATTGAATTTCCTGCAGTTGCCGACCGGGAAGTAGTTAACGCACTAGTGTTGGCCGCTTCGCAACTACATAAGCATTATCACACAGGGGTGGTGCAATGCAAAGATTCTTTTTATGGGCAACATGCACCTGAAAATAAACCTGTTTCCTATGAATTACAACATAAATGGGAAGCGTGGAAACGGTTGGGAGTTTTAGCCAGTGAAATGGAATCAGCCGCCTTATTTGTAGTGGCCAGTTATCTTGGTGTGCGTTGTGGAAGTGAGTTTTTGGTGGTAGGGAATCAGGAGCGAGAGGTTTTGGGTATGGAAAACCCTATAGTCCATGCTACAGAGGCGGCAATCGAAGTCGCCATACAAGGTGTACGTAACTTAATTGCCGCCGATAAAGCCAAAAATCCTTCTTTATAAGGTGGCTAGTCGTTTCCCAAATTCTTTAGCAAGAAGGAGCCCTTCTGCATCGGGGTTCCATTTATTCCGCAAAGGTTCATCAACATAGGTGAGACCTGCTTTTTCTAAAGCTTCTTTAATTTTCAAGGGAGCTTCGCCTGTCCATCCAAAGCAACCGAAAGAGGACGCTTTCTTGTTCTTCATCTTTAATTCTTTGAGGAAGTGAAGGAAGCCAGCGACACTATCGAGCATGTCGTTGCCTACTGTAGGAGAACCTAACACAAGCATTTTTGATTTAAACACCTCACTCATAATGTCGTTCTTATCGGTTTTAGCAATGTTGAAAACTCTAATGGCAACATCAGGGTCTTGTTCATGTATTCCCGCGGCGATGGTGTCGGCTAGGGTTCTGGTCCCCTCCCACATGGTGTCATACGCAATCGTAATTTGATTTTCTTGATAGGCGTCACACCATGCAGCATATTTTTCAACTATCTGCATCGGGTTATCACGCCAAATAACACCATGACTGGGAGCAATAATATCGATAGTAAGGTTCATGGCCAAGATTTCAGTCAACTTCCTTTTTAGAAAGGGGCTATAGGGAGTGAGGATATTGGCATAATACTTCAAAGCCTCTTCGAAGAGTTCACATTGGTCTGCTGCGTCGTTGAACATCGTATTGCTGGCATAGTGCTGTCCAAAGGCATCATTACTAAAGAGAATATTATCTTCTGTAAGATAGGTGGCCATACTATCTGGCCAATGCAGCATGGTCATTTCAACAAAAACTAATGATTTTCCGTTTCCTACATCGAGAGAGTCGCCTGTTTTGACAACATGAAAATCCCAATCTTTATGGTACTGTCCCTTAAGAGAATCAATAGCCTTTGCCGTACAATAAATGGGGGTTTCAGGAATAAGTTCCATTAAAGCGGGAAGGGCGCCACTATGATCAACTTCGCCATGGTTGACCACAATCGCATCAATTTTGTTAAGATCAACTTCAGTTGCTAGGTTTTTAACAAACTTATCAGCAAAAGGTTTCCAGACGGTATCAATTAATACAGTTTTCTCCTCTTGTACCAGATAAGCATTATAACTCGATCCTTTGTGGGTAGAGAAATCACTTCCATGGAATTGGCGTAATTCAGTATCTATTTGTCCCACCCAACGAACATTGTTTTTAATTTTTATATGCATATTCTATTCCTCCTGTCGGTAGTATACGATATATTAGCCCCTTTTTATATAGGAAATTGCACTATGTGGGCATACACTACTACAAGCTTCACACTGGTGACATGTAGCAACATCTATAATAGCCTTTCCCTCTTCTCCTGTCATCGTTATGGCTCCTGATGGACAGACTGCTATACAACGTTGGGTTCTTTTGCATGCCGATGGATTGACTTGGCGCGAGAAACGTGCAAAACGTCCTCCGAGACGTAGGAGAACGCTATAGGGACAGAGTCCGTTGTGCCACACACTGCTTTTAACGAAGAAAGTCACTACGATTGAAGTAATGAAGAGGATAAGAAGAACAGGAAGTTGCTTACCAAGTACCTTTTTACCAGCCAACATCGCAATAAGAGTTATCGCTAGGGTTACGTAGGCCAGTTTAGGACTCTCTAACCAGGTTGGAACCTTCTTTCTTTGCACCCCAATCTTGCGCGAGAACTTTTGAATAGGGCGCATAACCGTATTCATAGGACAAGCATAACCGCAGTAGAGGCGACCAAGGAACGGTGAAAGGATGACTCCTCCTATATAGATGACAAGCCAAAGTTGGAAGCGTTGAGTAAGGATAAGAAACATAAAAAGAATTAAGAAAGCGATGCGTATAATTGTTGCCACGGTGTGTTTTTTCATAGTTGACTCCTATTGAAGAATAATGGTACTCCATAGAGATGAAAACAAGTGTTACATAAGGCACACTTTGGAGAGATTATGGAAAGATTAGATTTAAGAACCATTAATTTACAAAACCTCACTTTAATACATACCTTAGCAGTTGAAGAAACGCAAGGATTGATCAAAACAAATCAGTTGCGCGGTTATAGAGTTGAGAGTCCTAGATTATTACACATTGCAGGGGACGTTTGTTCAGCTATTGATATCGTCGTTTCAGGTTGTTTGGCAGTAGAAAAGATAAATGAAGAAGGGGAAATCTTCTCAGTTGCAGTCTTTGGACCGCAAAGTATCATGGGAGGAAATCTTATATTCTCCCGTCTCGCACAGTATCCTTATTCAGTAACTTGTTTGGAAGAAGCTGTGATTCTACGCATCGATGCCGAGGCATTATTTAACGTATGTACCAGAAATCCAGCCTTTCTAAAGCAATTCTTACAACTCATAAGTGATAATACGCTTGTTCTTAATGAGCGATTATCCCATGTCAGCCAAAAGAGTTTACGCAAGCGTCTGACTAAATATCTTTTGGCTGAAGCAGTGAAACAACGTTCTAAAAACATGGTTTTACCGGTCACTAAAGTTCGGTTAGCGCAGATGTTAGGAGTAAGTAGGACCTCTGTATCGCGTGAGCTTACACGTATGCAAGAAGAGGGACTCCTTACTTATAAAAGAAATAGGGTGGAACTTTCAGATTTTCTGTAAAGGTTGTATTAATGATGACAAAAGTATATAGTAATTTCATATTTACAAGGTAGGATTGTACATGGAACTTCAAATTCAGGATTTGGTTGATTCGATAAAAAGAGATGGAATTGCTGAAGCAGAGAAAAAGGCTGCAGTAATTATTTCTGAAGCAAAAGAAAAGGCAGCTGAGTTAGTCCGTGCTGGAGCTAAAGATGCAGCTAAGCTGATGGAAGATGCAAAAAAAGAGTCTAACGTCTTAGAGCAGAGTGCGAAAGCTGCTATAGAGCAAGCTGGACGAGATGTTATGCTCTCCTTGAAAAAAAATATTCAGGCTCAATTTGATCGGTTATTAGAAGAGAAGGTGAGTAAGTCTTTGACTGCTAACGATTTGGTAACCCTTATTGTGAGCGTGGTGAAAAGCGGGTTGATTGACCCTGCTAAATTCGCAATTGAGATGCATGAATCAGATTTTAAAAAGCTGGGTGCCTCCTTACAGACAGATTTAGCAAAAGAGCTTAAAGCTGGATTAGAAATTCGTCCAGTCAATGCTGTGGCGGTGGGTTTCCGTCTTACCTCAAAAGATGGTTCTAGTTACTACGATTTTAGTGAAGAAGAGATTGCGCGCATGTTGGCTCCTTTTCTAAATCCCGTGATTCAGGATATTTTACTTCCAGCAAAAGACGCGCGGTAAGGGGTTTAACATGGCCTCCTATTACTATCTAATTGCATCACTCCCTATGCTCAAGCTAGATGATCTACCACCATTGAGTAGTGAAGAATTCCTTGCTACTTGCCAACAAGCACTAAGTAATAAAGATTTCATGTTAGTACAATCATTTGTTGATGGGACTGTCAGTTCTTCACAGAGCAGGCATCCCTACGTAGTATCTTGGAATAAATTTCTCCAACAGGTCCTTTCTACGCTCCACGCTGCTCGAATTGAAAAATTGGGGTTACCTGCTGCACAGGAACAGGATGTGTTTGCTAGTGATTTAAAAGTACAAGATGTAATCAGAGAAGTTATGCAGGCCCCTAATCCACTTGAGGCTGAGCTTATTCTTATACGTTTGTATTGGGAGAAAGCAACTGAGTTAGCTAAGTTGAAAATATTTACCATTGAGGTAGTGTGTACATATGCGATTCATTTAGGTCTTTTAGAAAGGAAGGCCTTATTTACCCCTCTGGAAGGGAATGCAGAGTTCAAGCGATTGTTCTCTAATTTGCAATCAATAATTAAGAGCATATAAACGGAGTGTTGTTATGGCAAAAAATAGCGGACGAGTCACCGGTGTAAATGGAAATATGGTGACGGTCGAGTTCGACGGAGATATCTCGCAAAATGAGGTGGGCTACATCGTATTAGACGATCAACGGCTGAAGTCTGAAGTTATCAGGATTACTGGGAGAACGGCCTCTTTACAGGTCTTTGAAATGACTGGTGGAGTGAGTGTTGGAGATGAAGTTGAATTTTCTGGGTTGATGCTCAGTGTAGAGCTAGGACCTGGTCTGTTGACTCAAATATATGATGGATTGCAAAATCCATTACCGCAGCTAGCCGAACAGTGCGGCTTCTTTTTACAGCGGGGAGTCTATCTAAAAGCTATTCCTGACAAATCATGGGAATTTACACCTACTGTGAAGGTCGGCGATACCGTCTATCCAGCTGATACCCTTGGAACTGTCCCCGAAGGTATTTTTACTCACCGGATTATGGTTCCATTTTATTTGGCTCCAGGTGGCTGGACTGTAGAATCGATCAAGCCAGCGGGAACTTATCCCGTACGCGATGAAATTGCAGTTATCAAAGATAGTAAAGGGAACAAGCAAAGCCTTTCCATGGTTTTCTCGTGGCCTATTAAAAGATCAATCACTCAATATGTTGAACGGTTACAACCAACAGAACCACTCGTGACCCAAATAAGAATAATTGACACCTTTTTGCCAGTAGCAAAGGGAGGGACCTATTGTATCCCTGGCCCCTTTGGTGCCGGTAAAACTGTGTTACAACACATGACCAGTCGTAACGCCGATGTCGATATTGTAATCATTGCGGCTTGTGGTGAGCGAGCAGGAGAAGTCGTTGAGACTCTCAAAGAGTTCCCTGAATTAATTGACCCGAAGACGGGTAAAACGCTTATGGAACGTACTATTATTATTTGTAATACGAGTAGTATGCCAGTAGCTGCCCGAGAAGCGTCAGTTTATACAGCAGTTACGATTGCTGAATATTATCGTCAAATGGGTTTAGATATTCTCTTGCTGGCCGATTCAACGAGTCGTTGGGCTCAGGCTATGCGTGAAATGTCTGGACGGTTAGAAGAAATTCCGGGGGAAGAGGCTTTCCCTGCTTATTTAGAGTCGGTAATTGCCAGTTTCTATGAAAGAGCTGGAGTTGTGGTACTACGGGATGGTAGTAAAGGATCGGTTACTATTGGTGGTACTGTTAGTCCCGCTGGCGGTAACTTTGAGGAACCTGTAACTCAAGCTACGCTGAAAGTGGTAGGAGCTTTTCACGGACTTTCTCGCGAACGATCTGATGCTCGAAAATATCCCGCCATTGACCCTCTCGATAGTTGGTCGAAATATCCTAGCGTTATTGAGACTCAAAAGGTCGATTATGCTCGTAACATTCTGTTTGCTGGGCATGAAGTCAGTCAGATGATGAAAGTTGTAGGAGAAGAAGGTACGAGCCTGGATGATTATATTATCTATTTAAAAGGTGAATTACTCGATAGTGTTTACTTACAGCAAAACTCTTTTGATGCAGTCGATTTTGCAGCACCAATTGAGCGTCAGCAAATGGTTTTTGATGCACTATTTAAAGTGTTAGCTTCAAAGTTGCGAGTTGAAGATAAAAATACAGCCCGCACTTACTTAAATGATGTTCGACAGAAATTCATCGACTGGAATACAGTCACAAGAGATGATGAACGGTTTGAATTGTATAAGAATGAAATTGAGGTATTAGCAGCTGAACGGTTTGTTGAGTATGATAAGAAAGCAGCTAAAATCCTTCAGGGAAAGTAGGTAAACGATATGCAGAAAGTATATACTAGAATTGATTCTATTGCAGGAAACGTAATTACTGTCCGAGCAAAAAGTGTGCGCTATGGAGATCTCGCCGTGGTAACTTCGGCTCATGGGGAATCATTAGCCAACGTTATCAAATTAGATAAAGAAGAGGTTTCGCTCCAAGTATTTTCAGGAGCAAGAGGTATTTCAACCGGCGATAAAGTTCGGTTTTTAGGGGTTCCTATGCGGATCTCTTATTCAGAAGATCTTCTTGGTCGTGTATTTACTGGTTCAGGCAAACCACGTGACAATGGCCCAGAACTTACCGATAACCTCATAGAAATTGGAGGACCCACAGTTAATCCAGCTAAACGTATCATTCCCCGTAATATGATTCGTACTGGAATTCCTATGATTGATGTCTTTAATACCCTCGTTGAATCACAGAAACTACCTATTTTCTCTGTTTCAGGTGAACCCTATAATGAAGTATTGGCTCGTATAGCAATGCAGGCCGAAGTTGATTTAATTATTCTGGGAGGGATGGGCTTAAAATTTGATGACTATCTCTATTTTAAGAACACCTTGGAAAAAAGTGGGGCTATGAGCCGGACAATTTTCTTTGTTCATACGGCAAGTGATCCTACAGTAGAGTGTCTCTTAGTGCCCGACATCTCGTTAGCTGTGGCGGAGCGTTTTGCGCTTGATGGAAAGAAGGTGTTAGTATTATTGACCGATATGACTAACTTTGCTGATTCCCTGAAGGAGATTGCTATTACCATGGAGCAAGTGCCTTCTAACCGTGGATATCCGGGTGACTTATATAGTTCATTAGCTTCCCGTTATGAGAAAGCAGTCGACTTTGAAGGTGCCGGATCACTCACTATCCTTGCCGTTACGACGATGCCAGGTGATGATGTGACTCACCCTGTCCCCGATAACACTGGTTATATCACCGAAGGGCAGTATTACTTAAAAAATAGTCGTATTGAACCCTTTGGTTCCCTTTCCAGGTTGAAGCAGCAGGTGAATAATGATACCCGCGATGACCATAGGGCCCTCATGGATGGTATGATTAAGTTATATGCATCTTTTAAAGAGGCGCTTGAAAAGAAATCTATGGGATTCCAGATAACAGAGTGGGACGACAAGTTACTCCGTTACGGAGATTTATTCGAAACTAAACTTATGGAGCTTTCGGTAAATATCCCACTTGAAGAGGCTCTGGATTTAGGATGGGAAATTCTGGCGGATTGCTTTGAACCCAAAGAGACGGGCATTCGATCAGAATTGATCCTTAAATACTGGCCGAAAGGGACTTCTTGAGGAGTATTCTATGGCTAAAGTCAAACTGACTAAAAATGAACAAAAGAAACAGATGGACCAGCTGAAGCAATTTCAGCGATATCTACCCACGTTACAATTAAAGAAACAACAGTTGCAGGTCGTGATACGTCAAATTGAAGAAGAAGTCAGTGAACTGCGTACCAAGCAGAAAAAACTTGTTACTGATTTACAAGTATGGGTTGCCGTCTTTCATGAAAATAGAGTTTTACCGGATGCTATGCAGTTAGATCAATTGGTGGTCGTGAAAAGAGTGGTAAAAGCAATGGGAAACATTGCTGGAGTGGCGATTCCGGTTTTTCAGGAACTCGAATTTGAAGAAATTTCGTACGATATTAGAAAATACCCTTTGTGGGTCGATGCTGGAGTTGAATCTTTACGTGAAATCGCCCGCTTTGATGCCATGATTGCAACATTTGAGAAACAGATCGAGTTGTTATCACGTGAATTACGCATCACCAGTCAACGGGTAAATTTATTTGAAAAAGTGAAAATTCCTGAAACGAAAGAGCATATCCGTAGAATTGGTATTTACCTTGGGGACCAACAAACAGCGGCCGTCGTTCGAGGCAAAATCGCTAAGAAGAAATTGGTGAGAGGATCCGAAGGGGGAGTGGCATGATTGTTCCGATGAAAAGGATTTCACTTGTAATTCTCGCCTATGAAAAACGTTCTGCGTTGCAAGTGTTACGAAAAGCAGGCATGGTGCACATTGATGAAGTACCTGTAAAAAGTGAAAAATTAGAAGATTTACAGCAGGAAAAACAGCAGATGGAGCGGGTTCTAAGCCGATTGGAGGAGATTCAATCAGTCCCAACTTCTCAGCCGGCACTAGCAGATGATGAATTTGCGCAGACGCATGCTCGTATTGTCTGGTTGCTCGATCAACAAAAAGAGATAGATGAACAACGCCAAAAAACAATAATTGAACGTGATCGCCTGTATGAATGGGGTGATTTTTCACCTGCAGCTATACGAGAATTAAAAGATCAAGGAATAGGGTTAACCTTTTATAAACTTGGAAAGAACGAATTAGCTAAATTAGATCCTGATGTAGACTATATTCGATTAATTAATAATCGTAAAAGTGTGCTGATTGCCCTCATTGATGGCACGTTAGCATCCACGGTGGTGGCTCAGAAATTAGAATTACCACGAATCTCGCTGTCTGAACTAGAAACTGAAATCAAGACAGCTGGAGAACGCTTAAAGTCGATAGAAAAGGAACTTGCTGAGTATACTAGGTATATTTTCGATTATAAACACCACTTACATCTGTTAGAACAGGACCTACGTTTTGAAGAGGTTCATACCTCTATGGAAGAAGATGACACTGTGGCATGGTTGAGTGGGTATCTTCCCCAACAAGCCGTTGAAAGCTTTAAAGGACTCGCTAAAAAACACCGTTGGGGCTATGCTTTAGATGAACCAAGTGAAGAGGAAAATCCTCCTACTATGGTAAAAAATAAACGGTGGATCTCTATAATTGAACCGGTATTTGAAATTCTTGGTACCGTTCCTGGGTATCGTGAATTTGATATAAGTATGTGGTTTCTCATGTTCTTCACCCTATTTTTTGCCATGATTGTGGGGGATGCGGCCTATGGTCTTATCTTCCTCGGGGCAGGCATTGGAATGCACATTAAATTCAAGAAAGCTAATAATGCCATTATTCTCCTCTATGTGTTGAGCATTGGTAGTATTGTGTGGGGTTCTTTGACTGGAACTTGGTTTGGTAGCAAAGTTATTTTAGAATCGATTCCTTTCCTTCAAACTTTAGTGATACCACAACTAGCCAACTATCCTGAATTGTTTGGCCTCGATGCTTCAGCTACCCAAAACATGGTGATGCAGTTCTGCTTTATTATTGGAACATTGCAGTTAAGTTTAGCTTGTGTAATGAATATTTATACTAAAATAGGACGTAAGGATGTAAGTGCTGTGGCCGATATTGGTTGGCTGATGATGATAGATGCGCTCTATTTCCTGGTCCTCATGTTAGTCATCAATGCCACCATACAGGTGCAACTTGTAGCGACTGTAGTCGGTATAGGTTTTGTACTCGTGATTCTTTTTGGGGCTCAAGGACCGGGGATCTCGTTCTGGAAAGGGTTAGCTGGTGGAGCTGCTAATATCTTCACCACCTTTTTGAATTCCATCAGTGCTTTTTCTAATATCATCAGTTATATCCGGCTGTTTGCTGTAGGGATGGCCTCTTTGGCAATTGCCCAGAGTTTTAATAGTATGGCCTCGGGTATGTTACAAGGGTTTGCCCTTCCAGCAGGGATTATCGTCTTGGTGATTGGGCATGGCTTAAATCTGGTTATGGCTTTGTTATCGGTAGTTGTACACGGTGTGCGACTTAATCTTTTAGAATTTTCCGGTCAACTTGGTATGGAGTGGACTGGTTACGCTTACGATCCGTTTAGAGAAACGGTTGAAACTTCATCAAATTCGTTGTAAACAAAATAACGACAAGGAGCATGGTATGAATATTGGTATGTTAGGAATGGCTGCAGCACTAGGAATTTCTGCACTAGGCTCTGCCCTGGGAACTGGAGCAGCATCACTGGCTGCAGTGGGTGGCTGGAAAAAGTGCTATGCAAACGGTAAGCCCGCTCCATTTATTATGGTTGCTTTTTCGGGAGCGCCGTTAACCCAGACCATTTATGGTTTTTTATTAATGAACTTCATTAGCGCAGCTGCAGCTGCTGGCCAAGATGCTATGTTGTTGTTGGGTGCTGGTGTTTTCGGTGGGTTAGCGATCGGTCTTTCTGCTTGGATGCAGGGAAGAGCTGCCGCTGCCGCATCGGATGCTTTGGCTGAAACTGGAAAAGGGACGGCTAACTATTTCATCGTCATAGGTATTGTTGAAACGGTAGCGTTGTTCACACTAGTGTTCTTATTGTTATTATTACAATAATTTCAACTATTGCAAGCAACAGATAGGCCTCCTCGACAGGAGGCTTTATCTTTATCAGCCTATAAGATTCTTTTCCTTTTATCGTGATTGGTGTAGACTGATGTCCTATAATAAGGTTGATGCATGGAAAGAAGAAAAACTAAAAATGTACATGTGGGTTCTTTACACATAGGGAGTGAATATCCTGTCGCGATACAGACGATGTGGTCCCAACCACTTCCAGATGTCTCAAATACCGTTCAATTCGAACAGCTACTCACCAGTCTCCGTACCTATGCCACCATGGGATGTTCTGTTATTCGGTTTAGTTATCCTAGCCGCGATGATAAGGCTGTCTTTACAAAAATATGTGCTGAATCTCCTCTGCCTGTCGTTGCCGACATTCATTTTGATTGGAAACTAGCAATGGAGGCTTTAGCGTGTGGAGCCCATAAAATTAGGATAAATCCCGGTAATATCGGAGCCAAGTGGAAGGTGGAGGAAGTTGTTCGTGCCGCTGCTGAGTCCAATGCTGCTATTCGCATTGGACTCAATGGGGGATCATTACCTCGTAAGTTGCGCCAAGGTGATCATGCTGAAGGGATGGTGACGACGGCTTTAAATTATATAGAGTGGTTCGAAGCGTGGGGTTTTACCAATACGGTAATCTCATTAAAGGATACCGATCCCGATATTACATACCGAGCCTATGTTGATATCGCAGATAAAATGGATTATCCGCTCCATCTTGGTGTGACCGAAGCGGGAGGCGTGATCAGTGCGGTAACCCGCAGCACGTGGACCTTAGGGCGGTTGTTAGCTCAGGGTATTGGCGATACGATGCGTATTAGCATCACCGATGATAACGAATACGAGATTGCTGCAGCACGTGAAATTCTTCGTACCGTGGGGCGTGAGCGAGGTGGAATACGAGTTGTTTCATGTCCTCGTTGTGGGCGAGCTTCATTTGATTCGCAAGCTTTCTTAAAGAAAATTCAACATCGTCTTCTGCAAATTCCTGCCGACTTAACGGTAGCGATCATGGGATGCCAGGTGAATGGTCCTGGAGAAGCGCTCCATGCTGATCTCGCCATAACAGGAATTGGCAACCGGATCTATTTTTATGAAAAAGGGGTCTTGGTACAAGAAGTAACCGCCGAGACGGCTGAAGCAGTCTTGTTTGCCCGTTTAGAGGAACTGTCGCATGCACAATAAACTCATTATTAGAGGTGCACGTGAACATAACCTCAAAAACATCAATCTCGATTTAGATAAGAATGCCCTTATCGTTATTAGTGGGTTAAGTGGTTCCGGTAAATCCTCTTTAGCTTTTGATACAATATTTGCGGAAGGGCAGCGGCGATATGTCGAATCTCTTTCAGCCTATGCGCGTCAATTCTTGGGGCGCATGGAAAAGCCCGATGTCGATTATATGGAGGGGCTCTCGCCCTCCATCGCCATTGAACAAAAAACCACCCACAACAATCCCCGTTCAATAGTGGGAACTGTCACCGAGATCTACGACTATTATCGTCTCCTTTGGGCTCGAATTGGACAACCTTATTGTCCTGAATGTGGTCGTGAGATTACAGAACAGTCAATCGATCAAATCTTAGATGCGGTATATCGTCTCGAAGATGAAAGTCGTATTATGATCTTAGCGCCAGTTGTATTGGGGCGTAAGGGTGAGCATAAGAAAATCTTTGAAGATGCCAAGCAAGGTGGTTTTGTACGAGTTCGTGTAGATGGAACGGTGCGTGAACTACAGGAAACAATCGAGTTAGATAAAAAAGTAAAACATACCATTGAAATTGTTATAGACCGGATAGTGTTGCGTGCTGATAGTCGCAGTCGGATCGCTGATTCAATTGAGATGGCGACTGAAATGACCGATGGCTTGGTTAGTATTTTAATCATCCAAGAAGATGGTCATGAACGACTGGAGACCTTTAGTGAGCGAATGAGTTGCATTCACTGTGGAATCAGCATGCCCGATCTTGAGCCACGTCTTTTTAGTTTCAATAATCCCTTTGGAGCTTGTCCTTCATGTCATGGTTTAGGAACTAAAACAGCGTTTGATCCCGATAAAATTATTCCCGATCTTTCCCGCTCCTTCAATAAAGGAGCCATTGCGACGCAAAATCCTGAGGCTGCTTGGTCGCGGGCACCTTTTGAAGCTCTTGCTAAACACGTTGGGTTTACCCTTGATACGCCATTTAGTGAATTGCCTGAAGATATTATGCAGATAATCTTATATGGTAGTGATGAACGTATTCCCATCGTCTATACCCAGGACAAAGACAACAGTACGTATACCCTAGAAAAGCCCTTTGTGGGTATTATCACAGATTTACGCCGTCGTTATTTTGAAACTAACTCCATGCAGATTCGGCTGTGGATGGATTCTTTTATGACTAGCCGCACGTGTGAAGTCTGCAAAGGATCTAGACTTCGTTCTGAAGCTTTAGCGGTCTTGGTGGGAGGGCAGAACATTGTCGATTCAACCAAGCTTTCCATAAAAAAATCTCAAGAATTCTTTGAAAAATTGACTCTCAATCCTACGCAAGGTGAGATTGCTAAACAAATTTTGAAAGAAATTCAAAACCGACTCTCCTTTTTAGTCAATGTGGGACTTGAGTATCTCACCTTAGATCGACCTGCTGGTACTCTCAGTGGAGGGGAGGCCCAGCGTATTCGGTTAGCTACCCAAATTGGGTCTGCCTTAAGCGGCGTTATCTATGTATTGGATGAGCCTTCTATCGGGCTCCATCAACGTGATAACCATCGTCTCATTGAAACTCTTAAAACACTAAGAGATATTGGTAATACGCTCATTGTTGTAGAACATGATGAGGCCACGATACGGGAAGCTGACTATGTCGTCGACCTCGGCCCTGGTGCAGGAGTCGAGGGGGGATATATCACCGCCCAGGGAACACCAGCAGAGATAGAAAAAAATCCAGCCAGTCTGACCGGGCAATATTTAAAGGGATCCATTGTGATGCCTACTCCTACTGAACGGCGTCGAGGGTCCGGTCTTGCTGTAGAGGTGTTGGGGGCAAAAAAAAACAATCTTAAAAATATTGATGTTACCATCCCGTTAGGAAAAATGGTGGTCATTACCGGCGTTTCAGGTTCAGGGAAGTCTACCTTACTCAATGAAATTCTCATTCCAGCCTTAAAGCGTATTTTGGCCAAGCAAAGTGAACAATATGATGGGTATCGAGAAATACGGGGGAGTGAGCATATCGATAAAGTGATCAATATCGATCAGAGTGCGATTGGGAGAACTCCCCGTTCCAACCCCGCTACGTATGTGGGTGCATTCACCCCGATTCGTCAATTATTTGCCTCCTTGCCCGAATCTAAGGCGCGAGGATATAAGCCAGGTCGTTTTTCGTTCAATGTTTCTGGTGGTCGTTGTGAGCACTGTCAAGGGGATGGTAAATTAAAAATCGAGATGCACTTTCTGCCTGATGTCTATGTTACATGTGATGTGTGTAAAGGTAAGCGCTTTAATACCGAGACCCTTAATATCCATTATAAAGGTAAGAATATATCTGACGTCTTACAAATGACTATCACTGAAGCTGGTGAATTCTTTGCACCAGTTCCTTCTATTCGTCGGAAAATAGAGACATTAGAGTCGGTAGGGTTAGGATACATCAAAATGGGACAATCAGCGACCACCCTCAGTGGTGGCGAAGCGCAAAGGGTAAAACTCAGTCTAGAATTATCTAAACGGAGTACTGGAAAAACGCTGTATGTCTTAGATGAACCCACTACGGGTCTCCATTTTGCCGATGTGAAAAAACTGATGGAGGTGCTTGACCGTCTGGTAGAGCAGGGTAATACGGTTGTACTGATAGAACATAACCTTGATGTGATAAAATCGGCCGATTACCTTATTGATCTTGGTCCTGAGGGTGGGGATGGAGGTGGCGAGATCGTTGTTACTGGAACGCCGGAAGAGGTTTCTCTATGCAAGCACTCTTACACGGGGTATTATGTAGCCAAGTCTCTCTATGAAAAAAAATAGTTCGGTCCTTTCGGCTCTCGTAATTATTTTCTTACTTTGTTTTAATGCAGTAGGGGTACTGTCGGCAAATCAAGGAGCAGATTCTGCTTTGCAACTAGTGCTCCTTCGTGCAGAATTGGAGAGTGCTACAGTTGAAGAATTACAAAGCCGAGCTCACTTTTTACAGCTCGACACCTCGGGCAACGCAGATCAACTCAGAGAGCGGTTGTATGCTTGGTATCAAGTAAAGCCGGCCCCTAAAAAGCCTAGTATAAACGATTCTACAGGAAAACTTACTATCCAGATTGTAAGCTCTGATCGAGTGTTTGTGCAGGGGAGTACCGCACGATTCATACTATTGGAAGGTAATACAAGCCTATCCTTTTCTGAAAATGATAGTGAAAGTAGTACCATTATTTCAGCCGACCGAGTAGTGGTTGATACGAGAGATGAGCTCGTAACAGCCTTAGGGGGTGTCCATTATCAACAAAGTGGAACTGAGGCGGCAAACATTCTCGATGGTACCATTTTAACGGTTCGTTGGGGTGAAGGGAGTTTGCTCCTGAGCGAAGGGGAGATGCAGCTCAGTCGTGATAATAGTGAAGGGGATACAATCGATTTTTATTTGACTGGTAGTGATGTCTACTTTTCAGGAACACCGCGTACGATTACGTTTAACGATGGTTTTATTACTACAAATAAGGAAAATGCCTATTTCAGTATTGCTGCAAAAACTATGTTTTTGATAGATGGTGGTGATTTTTTTGTAACTAATGCCACTCTTTCATTAGGACGCGTTCCTATGGTGTGGGTCCCTTTCCTCTATTATCCTGGCAAAACCTTTGTTTTTAATCCTGTGCTGGGTTTTGAATCTAACCGTGGGTTCTTTTTCTCTTCGACTACGGATATTTTTGGATCATATCCTCACATTATGCAAGAAGAGGATTCAAGTTTTTCAGCCTTGCTTACTACTACCTCGACAGGGAAACGGATTAAGGATGGGTGGGTTTATTCTGAAGTCCATCCATCAACCGTAGTTTCACCGTTAGAGACGTGGGCGGAAAAAAGTGATTCTTACTTAAGTCTGTTATTTGATGCCTACCAAAACTTAGGGGTGTTTGTAGGTCTCGACAGTGTTTTAAATTTCTCTGGCAAAAAGTATCACCTAGCGACTTTTGGCGCAGTAGCTTTTCTTGGAGAGCAGGTCCCTATACTTAGTTCCATCTATACAATACCGCCCATGCGATTTGCCTTCAATGCTGATTTCGTAGTGAATACCCGCTATGCTAATCTAGCGTTGCAATTACCACTCTATTCCGATCCACGGTTTATGCGCGATTATGGTAATCGTCTCACCTCTTTTTCTCTGGGAGCTCTTATAGGAGGAGAGACCTATCCTAGTATGTATAAATCAGATGTGCAAAGTTATACTTGGAAATTGACTAGCTCAGCGAATTTACCCACTACTATCTTACATCCATTTGTTGAATCTTTACGGATTGAGACACTCTCTTCTACAATTACCTGGAAGGCTAAGTTGGCAACAGAGGGGGCAGGGTATACGATATCGAAAATTGAGTTACCCTCTTTCAGCGGATCTGCGTCTGGCACTCTTTTAGCATTCAAACAGAGTAACTTGTTGAGTACTCCTCTAGTCAATGAGCCAGAAAGAGCGTTAGATCCTGCTATTGAACTTGACGATTATGGGATTGAATCGCCGTATCTTCCTGCTGGGAAAAAGGAGGTTGTTACGAGAAGTACAATTACCTCCTCATCGTTATCGTTAGGGTATGATGTTCGTCAAACCTACAATGAAGCTACTACCTACCAGGGGACAACGAGTGTCGATTCCTCTCACTATGCAAGAACAGCAGGTTCTGTAACCCTTAAGGCTGCTATTGCGCCGTCGCTTATGCAAATAACACAAAAGGTGAGTCCTCTGATTACCAGGAACAAAACTGCTACCACGACAACAGAGCAGCTCTCTTTTACTTCAAGTACAGATGCTTCACTAGTACCGTTAGGGCTCTCTTATGGAATGACAACGCGCTTGTATAATCGTTCAACTACTGCTCTGGGCTCTTCAGGTGGATGGGGAGCGTGGGATGCAAAGTCGGTAAGTCGCCATCAATTAAGTTGGAGCTGGGTATTTCTCTTGGGCCGAGGGAAACTGGTCCCCTCTGTGAATGCTACGTTAGCTCCTTTGCCGTACGGTATTCAACCTAAATTGGCTTTTTCACAAGGGAAATACTCAGTGTCTGCTTCATATAGGATGCAGGAAGATACCGCGGGGAATTTTGTAGGAGATAAGGGGACACTAGCCTTTTCTTATACTGATGTTGACCATCTCGTCATAGCTTCCACAGCGATCTATGATAGTAAGATGTTGCAAACGGGCAGTTCGGGGTTGGAACCCTTGGAGATAGCTTCAACTGTGGTAGGATATATTGGAAATTCCTATCTGAAGTTAGGCGAAAAGTCAGTCTATTCTTTTAATAGTAAAACATTTACCGATTTTCAACTTAGTGCTTCAGTTCCTTGGGCAGCTCTAAGTGTACAGGGAAGTGGGGTCCTCAGTGATCCGGTATTGCATTTATTGGATGCAAGTGTAACTATAGACGCGTTTAAGAAGCAGTGGTGGAAAAATAGAATTTCATTAGGGTTAGATGTAGAGACTTCTTATCGGCATTCCTTCTGGGATTCAAGTGCTTCTGCGTTTGCCTTCAAGGTGAATCTACATGCTAGTATTGCTGAGTTCTTAACGTTGGATGTGGCCCTAACCACGGTCAATAAAGGATTCCATCGTTATACCTCAAGTAGTGAAATGTGGGCTGATTTCCTCAGGTCTTTAGATTTTATGGGTGAAGGACGGAGGAATACCCAATTTACGATGGAAGCGGTGGAGGTTTCTTTGATCCACCATATGGCTGACTGGGATCTCCATTGTAAATATGAGGGAAGCGTAGTACTATCGGATATGGAATGGCACTGGAATCCAGTATTCTCAGTGTTCCTGAAATGGAAAGCTATTCCAGAAATAAAGGTCGATCGGCAGTTTGCTTTAGATCCCTAAGACCTGCTTCATAGGAGAAGGATGAGTAGCACCATCGTGTTTGAGCAAGCGTCACAGATGCAACGTGTGTGTGGAGTGAACGATAGAAATATCCCGTATCTTGAGTTATTACTCAACGGGGAACTATTTGTACATGGCAATAGTATTACCTACCGTGACTCTCCCGATAGGGAGGGTTCTGGTGATGCTCTATTCGCACGTTTAATGATGCGGTTGAAAATTTTAGCAGAGCACCGTGAGGATATCACAGAGCCTGAGATATTCATGGAGTTTCAAGCATTGCGGAATGGGAAAGACCTTTCGGAAGCAGAGGTCGCGCATGAAATTGCAGAAGAACAGAACTGCTCTATCGCAGTGGGTGGGAAGGTTATCTATCCTAAAAGTCCTCAACAAAGGACTTTCATTCGTTTAATGCGTGGTCGTCAAGTTGTCTTCAGTGTTGGGCCTGCCGGTACCGGCAAGACCTTTTTAGCTGTCGCCCATGCTTTAGGAGAGGTGCTTGCCGGCCGTAAACAGAAGATCATTCTTACCCGACCAGTGATTGAAGCGGGGGAGAGCCTCGGTTTTCTCCCTGGAGATCTTACCCAAAAGATTGGTCCCTATCTTCGACCTTTGTATGATGCCATGGAGTACATGTTACCACCGGCAATTATAAAACGTTTGGAAGATTCTGGTGCTATAGAGATAGCTCCTTTGGCCTATATGCGTGGGCGTTCCTTAAATAATGCCTGTATCATTCTCGATGAAGCTCAAAATACCACTAGCGAACAGATGAAAATGTTTCTTACTCGTTTAAGTGAAAATTCAACCGCTGTCGTTACCGGCGATGTCACGCAAGTTGATTTGCCGCGGAGCCGAAAAAGCGGTCTAGTCCATGCGACTTCTATTCTGCGCGATATTCAAGGGATTGGATTTGTTGAGTTTTCTGCTGTTGATGTTATTCGTAGCCGTATGGTACAAAGGATAGTGAATGCTTATGAAAAAGATGCGTACCGTACCTAAGCGGTTTAGAGAGAATCCTCTTTGGGTTCGACTGCTACATATATTTCTTTCGATTGCAATTATTGTAAGTGCGTTATTGGTCCCGCTTTTGCTTGCCAATGACACTAAGTTTTTAACAGAATCTGTTCGAGCCCGTTATGAAGTAGGGTCCTTGGCCGAAAATGATGTAAAGGCACGTGAAACTTTCCATTATATTGATGAAGCTGAAACCAAACGTCGTCAAGAAGCAGCGGCACAGTCAGTATTGCCTATTTTTCGTATCTCAACCATTGAATCAAGAATGATGATCTCCTTGATGAATGGACTCCTTTCTCAAGCAGCGATACCGGAAAACTCCTATGTCTCGCCAGAGGAGGCTCAGGCCATACAACAACAATTACAGCTTTTACCAGAATCTGAGCGTCGAATTGTGCGGAATTTCATGAAAGAGATCGTAGAGGAATATATTTCCCGTGGGATTTTTGATAAGAAAGATGTAATAGCGGTAGCAAATCAGGGTTTTTCAGAGATTCAATTTCTCTACCAACAGGGAATAGATCGAGTTTGGGCACAGGATGTGTATGCGCTAAATGAAGTGCAAACGCTCGAAATTATCTCTAATCTATTACATGCTGATTTACTCACTATGCACCAAACGATGGAAGCCGATTCTTATGCGTTGCTCGTCCAACTTATCATGACTGTCTTGCATCCGAACGTCTACTTTGCGGAAGCTGAGACGGTTCTGGCGCGTGAAGAAATGGCCATGCAGGTGCAGCCAGTGATGGTCAAAGTTGAAAAAGGAGAATATATCCTTAAAAAGGATTTTGTGATAACTGCGGATGATGTTACTACGCTGCGGGCCATGCGGCAGGCATCGGTGCAGTATACTCCAAGTCAAATTGTGGGCCGAATTTGTTTTATTATCATCATAACTATAACCGCCATTTATTCACTTCTGCTCGTATTTGAGCACTCCAAACGATGTTCCCAATTTTTATTAATTATTCTAAGCGGTGTTTTCGTAACTGAAATTCTCACTTATGTGGTCCTCTCTTTGGCCGGCGGGAGAGGGTTAGTAACCATGGATCCTTTTTTACCCGTATTTACCCTTCCTATTCTTGTTGCGTTAGCTACTAATCGCAAACGGGCTGGTATGATAACTGCTGTGTTACTTGGTTCTTATGCAGTATTGCTGCCGTCTTCTACTGAGACGACCATCTTCTTTATTATTGCGGTTTCATTTTGCGGTATCTATTTTATCCGTTTTGTTTTGCGTCGGATTGATATGGTTTTTCAGTGGTTCTTTTGTATTGTGGCAGCAGCTTGTGTGGTTCTTTTCAATAACTTAATAAATGGGTATGCTTTTAGTCATATTTTTTCCTCAATTATCATTATGTCGATCAATATTTCCAGTGCGTTTATTCTAGTAAATCTTATTTTGCCGATTCTGGAATTTTTCGCTAACATTCCCACCACCTTCCGTTTGCGTGAATTGGCGTTTAGTGATTCGCCTGTATTGATCAGGCTCTCTCAAACTGCAGTCGGCTCTTATAATCACTCTATCAATGTGGCGGAAATGGCCTATAATGCTGCTAAAGCGATTGGTGCAGATCCGCTGTTAGCACGAGTGGGCGGGTTGTATCATGATATTGGTAAGATGGAAAATCCTGAATACTTTATAGAAAATCAAAGTGGTGATAATAAACATGATGACCTCAAAGCCTCATTATCAGTCGCGGTTATCAAGAGTCATATAAAAGTCGGTGCTGAGAAAGGGCGTGAGGCACATTTACCTCAAGAAATTATCGATATCATTACTCAGCACCACGGTAATGATGTAATTGCTGTTTTCCTTAAGGAAGCCCAGTTAGCAGCGGCTGCAGAAGGAGGGAAAACAGAGGTTAAAAAAGAGGATTATGCCTATAGTGCTCTTATTCCGCAAACCCCGGAGTCGGCGATAGTTATGTTAGCCGATAGTGTGGAAGCTGCATCGCGCTCAATACAGAAGCCTTCAGCACAGAAATATGAGAAACTTATCAATCAAATTATTATGGGTAAAATAGAACGTAAACAGCTTTCAGCGTCACGTCTCTCTATGACCGACCTCGATAAAATTGCAAACATATTCATGCAAACTCTCACGGGGCGCTTTCATACTCGAATTGAATACCCTGAAGAGCCCACTGGAGAAAAAAAATGAGTGTAGTTGATGTTACATACGAAGACGAGCTGATGGTAAAGCGAGCTCCTTTGGTACTGGTGGAATCGACCGTACAGGCTATTTTAAATTTTTTAGATAAAACGGAAAGTGAGGTTGCTTGTACTTTCGTTTCTGATGCAAGTATGCAAGAATTGAATTTCACCTATCGTGGTAAGCGAGAAAGTACCGATATACTTTCGTTTGCCCAAATAGATGAAGACGACGACTTCTCATTTCCTCCTCATCCTGAGGATTCAAAGTTTCTTGGTGATATAGTGATTTCATTAGATGCGATGGAACGGAACTGTGAAGATTTTAAGGTGGAAGTGGATGAGGAGTTAACACGGTTGCTAGTTCATGGTATTTTACATTTGCTGGGTTGGGATCATGAAACGAATGATGATTCTGAACCAATGTTGATAAAACAAGAAGAAATGGTGAAAATGATGAGAAAGGAGTCCATTGCGTGAGGTTAGCAAAGAAACTAAGGAAGTGGTTTTTGGGGGATGATGCACAGCCTCCGCAGCGAGATACAGAAGTTGTTGAAGAACGAAATAACATGATTGAGGGAATTGATGAGTTGGCCGAGACCACCGTAAAAGAGGTTATGGTTCCCCGCATTGATGTCCAATTTATTGCTGATGAAGTAACGCTCAAAGAATTGCATGTAATTATTGCCGAGCAGGGGTATTCCCGGTATCCAGTGTATACCGATACGATAGATAATGTGGTAGGGGTGTTGTACGTTAAAGACATCATTCGTCAGCAAGATGAGGATGAACTATTTGATGTTCGCCGTTGTATGCGTAAACCGTATTTTGTGCCCGAAACAATCCGCTTAGATAAGTTGTTGCGTGAGTTCAAGAAGCGAAAAGTTCACATTGCGATCGCCATTGATGAATACGGGGGAGTTTCCGGCATCGTCAGTATGGAAGATATTCTTGAGGTTATCGTAGGTGAAATACAAGATGAATTTGATGATGATGAAGATGATGATATCATCGAAATGGGTGAAGGGATCTATTTATGTGATGCACGGACTTCTATTGATGAGGCTAATGAGCGTTTAGATTTAAATTTACCTGAAGATGATTTCGAGACGTTAGGTGGGTTTGTATTTGAACAGTTTGGGCGAATTCCAGCGAATCAAGAAAAAGTCACCTATGGTGAGATAGATTTTATTGTTCAAGAAATTGAAGGTCATAAAATTAATAGAGTGAAAATAGTTACAAAACGACCTTAGACAAAGTTCGTAACGTACTTTGCCGGGGGATGATTATTGTTTTACGCAGAGAAAGAAGCATAGCATCGTCTTGTGTATACTCTACATACAGAAGTTTCTACTTGCTGAGAACAGTGGTATATTTCAGTAACGGAGGAATAAGCTAGTAATGATCCAGAGTGAGGTAAGAGATATAAGAAATTATCTTTTAAAATGGCTTATTCCATCTTTGCTGGGCTTACTCTGTGTTGTTCTCATTTTCCATATACGAGTGAGCACTTTCCGAAATTTTGAAGGGCAAGCCTACATTATTTTGATTAGCGCTTTGATTGTTCTGGGGATTGGGGCCTATTACTGTAATCTAAAAGAAAAGACTAATCTCGCTTCCATTGTTATTTTCTTGATGGCCTTTCTTGGGGCCTGGGGGGCTGTTTACATAGATGGTTATGATGGTATTGAGAGTTTTTTCCCGTTAGCCTATCTTACCATTCCTGTAATTTTTTCGAGTTTATTATTCCCTGTCTATTTTTCTGTTATTTTGTCAATAATTCAATTCACGTCCTCAGTAATACTTATTACTAAGTCTGAGGTATTGTTAAACAGCGATTGGGAGAGTTTCATAGCTTATATTCTTTTGGTGTTCGTACTCAGTATTGTTACGACTGCCCTAATAAAACTCCAGTTGCGGCAACTTAAAGAGAGTGCTATTAAAGACCACTTAACAGGATTGTTTAATCGGCGTTATTTTGATGTAACTTTGGAAAGCAGAGTGAAAAGAGGTCATCTGAAGAACCTCCAGTTTGGTATAATACTTCTCGATATTGATAATTTCAAAACTTATAACGATACGTATGGGCACGATATTGGTGATTTTCTCCTTTCTTTAATAGCCCAGTTCTTATTAGATGAAGTTGGTTTAAGTGATAGTGTATGCCGCTATGGTGGTGACGAATTTGCCCTCATTATTCCGCAGACGACATCAGAAGAATTGTATGAGCTAGCTGAGAGGCTACGACTGACAAACAAAAGAACGCCTAATATTCACCTAGATTCCAGATTTGAAAACATCACAACCTCAATAGGCGTGGCTTTGTTTCCTTTACAGGGGAAAACAGGGAATGAATTAATAGCTCGAGCTGATGAAAACTTACTCATTGCCAAAGATCTCGGGAAGGATAAAGTAGTCTTTCAGTAAGCGTTATTGTCCTTTATATTCGAAAACAGGAAGTCAGACCAGTAATCGTACGAAATTTGTGGTTAAACGACGCTGATTCGTTGACGCTCTAGGGGTATTATCGTTATATTAGTATTGATACATACTAGATATGGAGGAATTATTTCATGAAAATTGCAATCAATGGCTTCGGTCGTATCGGAAGAAATGTTTTCAAGATAGCTATCGAAGACAAAGACATTGAGATCGTCGGAATTAACGACCTGACAGATCCAAAAACACTGGCACATCTGCTTAAGTACGATTCAACGTACGGTGTATATGGCAAGAAAGTCGAGGCCAAAGACGACGCTATTGTTGTCGACGGTAAAGAGATCAAAATCTATGCTATTCGTAATCCAGCCGAACTTCCTTGGAAGGAACTTGGAGTCGATATAGCTATTGAGTCTACTGGTGTTTTCACCACTGCCGAAGGGCCAAGAGGCGGTTATAAGGATCATATCAAAGCAGGTGCTAAGAAAGTTGTTTTAACTGTTCCTGCCAAAGATCAGATTGATCAGATGGTAGTTTTGGGCGTAAACGATGACAAGATTGATCGTAGTTTACACGCTTTTTCCAATGCTTCTTGTACCACTAACTGCTTAGCTCCTTTAGCTAAGATTCTTAATGACTCATTTGGGATTGATCGTGGTTTAATGACTACTGTTCACGCCTATACTAATGACCAGGTTATCTTAGACCAACCTCACAAAGATCTCCGCAGAGCTCGTGCGGCTGCTTTGTCAATTATTCCTACAACCACAGGTGCTGCTCGGGCAGTTTCTAAGGTTATTCCAGAGCTGGAAGGCAAGCTTAATGGTTGTGCAATGCGTGTACCAACACCTACCGGTTCCATTGTGGACCTAACTGTAATGTTGGAAAAAGATTGTTCAATTGAAGAGCTAAACGCTGCTGTTAAAGCTGCGGCTGATGGTCCTATGAAAGGGATTATGGAATACACCGAAGATCCAATTGTTTCAAGCGATGTGAAAGGTAATTTACATTCATCTATCTTTGATTCTGGAATGACAATGAAGGTGGGACCCAAGTTCTTTAAGGTTATGTCATGGTACGATAACGAGATGGGGTATTCAGCCCGTGTTGTAGATCTTGCTAAGACATTAATGGCTTAATAACCATTGTATGAACGTATTACTGATGCGCGCCACCATAGGTGCGCATCAGGCATACATAAGGAGTCAGAATGAAATTACAAACTATAAAAGATGTCGACTTACAAGGTAAGCGAGTATTGATCCGGGTCGATTTTAATGTTCCTTTGAAAGAGGGTACAGTAACTGATGATACGAGGATTAAAAGTGTTTTGCCAACTGTTCGTTATATTTTAGATCAGAAGGGTACTTCTCTTGTGGTAATGTCCCACTTAGGGCGACCAAAAGGGAAAAAGGATCCTGCTTTCAGTATGGCTCCTGTAGCAAAACGTTTTCAAGAGTTGTTAGGGCGCCCTGTGCGGCTAGCAGCTGATGTTATCGGCGATGCGGTACATAAAGAAGTTGCTGCATTACAAGCTGGAGAAGTGCTCCTTTTAGAAAACGTCCGTTTTTATAGCGAAGAAGAGGCTAATGATGCCGATTACGCTAAGAAGTTAGCCAGTTATGGCGATGTTTATGTCAATGATGCTTTTGGAACTTCGCACCGTGCACATGCTTCCACAGAGGGTGTTTCACACTTTCTGCCTTCATTTGCTGGATTCTTAATTGAAAAAGAGATGAAGTTTTTTGCCCCATTGTTAGAAAACCCAGATAAACCATTCGTTGCTGTGATAGGAGGATCTAAGGTATCTTCTAAGATTGGTGTGTTAGAATCTTTAGCTAAAACCTGTGATGCAATTGTTATTGGTGGTGGTATGGCTTATACTTTCCTTAAGGTTCAAGGCCATAGTATAGGCAAATCTTTACTAGAAGAAGACTATCTCGATATTGCTAAGTCCTTTTTAAAGAAGGCTGAAGAGCGAAAGGTTCGTGTAATTCTACCGGTTGATCATGTCTGTGCTACTGAATTTAATGAAAAGGCAACACCTGTGCAAGTCGATTCTGCCGATATTCCAGAAGATCTCATTGGTATGGATGTAGGTGCTAAAACTTTAGCATTGGTAGCTACAGAATTGAAAGCTGCCCGTTCTATTGTTTGGAATGGTCCCATGGGAGTCTTTGAATTCTCCTCATTTGCCGAAGGGACAAAAGCCGTCGCAAAGATGATTGGTGAATCGAAGGGTACTACGGTAGTTGGAGGTGGCGATTCTGTTGCTGCTGTGAATAAATTTGGATATGCAAATCAGATAGATCACGTATCTACCGGTGGTGGTGCATCATTAGAGTTCCTTGAAGGGAAACAGCTGCCTGGTATTAAGGCATTGGAGAGGTAAGATGAGAAACGTATGTATGGCAGGTAACTGGAAAATGAATATGAGCCCTTCTGAGGGTGCCGCTTTTGCAAAGGCTTTAGCCAGCGCGGTTGCAGATGCTTCGGTTAGGGTCGTGGTAGCACCTCCTTTTGTTACCATTGCTGGTGTGGCAGAAGCGCTTAAAGGATCTAAGATTGAAGTTGCTGCTCAGAATATGTCTGATCAGCTTTCTGGAGCCTACACAGGAGAGGTTTCAGCCCCTATGTTGAAAGAAGTTGGGGTAAAAGTAGTGATTTTGGGGCACTCGGAACGCCGTGCCTTATATGGCGAAACTGATGCTTTTATAAATCGTAAGGTCAAATTAGCCCTTAAGCAGGATTTAGATGTAATTCTTTGTGTTGGAGAGACCTTGGAAGAACGTGAAGGTGGTCAACTTGAAGCTGTATTAAGACGTCAGGTAGTTGAGGGTCTAAAAGAAATTCCTGCTTCTGCTATGTCACGTATTATTGTAGCGTATGAACCTGTTTGGGCAATTGGTACCGGAAAGACGGCAACTCCTACCGATGCTAATGCTGCACATGCTTTTATTCGGGGAGAGATTGAGAAACTCTACGGCAAAAGTGTTGCAGAATCGTTAATAATACAGTATGGTGGTTCAGTGAAACCGTCGAATGTGAAGGACCTCATGGCTATGAAACATATCGATGGCGCACTAGTGGGTGGTGCTGCGCTCTCTGTTGAGCAGTTTGGGCCTATTGTGCGGTATAACAAGTAAACTGGAGTTCACAATGGGTGTTATTAGCATTATTCTTCTGATCCTTTTCATTATTGCCAGCTTGCTGCTTATCTTTATTGTTGCTATACAAAGTGAAGGTGGTACAGGTCTTGGTGGTATTTTTGGTGGCGGAAGTGATTCTACGTTCGGTTCACAATCGGGCAAGGTCTTAAACAAATTTACCTCTATATTAGGGGCTTCATTTTTAGTTCTTGCTATTCTATTAGCAGTTATTAACAAGTCGCCATCAAGTGAATCTTTGCTTGATTCTGTTCAAATTGAACAGGTGGAGCAGACTGAAGATTGGTGGAATACTACGAACACTGCTGAATAATCGCCCAGTGATTATTGTTTCTGGTAAGGACCGCATGTTTACACTGCGGTCATTGCCGTTTCACAAAAGGGATGTACATGAGAGTATGTGTTTTATTTGAAGATGTGGGTACGGCCTCGGTGTGTAAGGATTTAGCTTCTGGTCTTGCAGAAGGAATCCAGACTCAGGGGCATGATGTCGAATTAATCGATATAAAACGCGATTCTGGTAAAATAATCTCATATTTTGATTATATTGTAGTCGGCACGAGTGCCACCACTTTCTGGGGAGGCAAAATCTCTTCCAGGGTCAGCGACTTTCTTAAACAAAGTGGAACCGTTTCAGGAAAACGATCTTTTGCTTTTATAAGCAAGAAAGGAATTCGTAAAGGGAAAACTTTGCAGGCTTTGATGAGAGTTATGGAAAGCCAAGGCATGTATCTCACCTTTTCAGACATACTTAGTAATCGTTCCTTTGCCAAAGAGGTAGGGAAGAGACTAGTTATTTCATAAATTCAGGAGTGTAGTTTCCATGAGCAAAAAAAGCCTTTTCTTAGTTCTTATTATCGTAGCAATACCTCTCATGGGGCTTTCTGCGAATATGATATCACAACCTGCTGCTACCGTAAATCTTATCCGTAATACTGTGATTTCAGTTGAAGATTTGAATGAAAAAGTAGCCACGTATCAGGCTGAAGCGAGCGCGGCTGGTGTTCCCACATCAGATGTAAAGCCGCTGGAAGTCTTGAATGTCATGATCAACGATGAGTTGGTTTTACAAGGTGCTGAACGTGATGGCTATACCATTACTGATGCTCAGATCGACCAATTGGTCCGTCAGCAGAAGGCTTATGCAGAGCAACAGGTTGGTAAAGAGATAACAACAGAACAATTTGAATTAATTGTTAAGAATAATTATGGGATTGGCATGACTGAATTCCGTAAGAGTCTGAAAGAATCTGCTTTAGTTGATTTGTATGTACGCGGTAAGATGTCCTCAGTTATTCAAGCCTATGAGGAGCCTACCGAAAAAGAAATTCAAGATTTCTATCGGACCAACCGTGCTTCCTTTATGAATCCTGAACTTGTCCGTATAAGTCATATATTCATGCCCTTTACAGCTGAAAATAAAGCAAAAACTAAGACAGAAATGGATAAACTTGCCCGCTGGCTCCGCTATAATACCTATACATTTGAAGAATTAGTACCTAAATATTCTCTCGATAAGGATAGTGTTACTCGCGGTGGTGATATTGGTTGGTTAGCATTTGATGATGCCAATATGCGTTCCTATTTGGGACCAGCATTCTTTGATGCCGTTTTTGCTTTACCGTTAGGAAAACCTTCGAGTGTGTTAGAATCGACAGGGGGGTATCATATTGTAAAAGTTACCACCCATACTGATCCAAAATTGCTCTCTATTGATGATCCTATTAATCCTGATTCAAAGGTGACTGTAAAACAGTATATTAGACAAACGCTAACTTCTAGAAACCAACAAGAAGCTTATTTGAAGGCCATTGATTCTTTAGTGGTGCAATTACGCAAAGAGGCCTATGTTAACATTTTATATACTGCGGAGAAA
>CAZGDR010000001.1:0-1627 GCA_964524755.1 uncultured Spirochaetaceae bacterium | reverse complement strand
TTTGTGCGTGATATTCATAGTAATGTAGTAATTACGGAAGCTGTTCAGCTTTCTCAAGAGTATAGTAGAGAGGTGAACTATAAGTTCATCAATGGAATGTTAGATTCAATGCGCAAGGAAATAGATGATTACCTTAAAAACTCCTGACCAGATTAAAGGAATTGAGGAGTCCTGTCGGCTTTTGGCAGAATTGCTTGATACCTTGGATTCCTTCATTGTTGAAGGGATGACAACTAAAGAGATCGATAGCTATTGTTACGATTTTATTACTCGCCATAAAGGACGTCCTGCTTTTCTTAATTATATGGGATTTCCGGCATCGGCTTGTATTTCAGTGAATGAAGAAGTTATTCACGGTATTCCTGGCAAGAAAAAAATCTTTAAGGGTGATTTAGTGAGTGTTGATTTAGGGATCAATCTGAATGGATATTTCAGTGATTCAGCCCGTACCTATATTGTGGGGGGCACCTCCACTCCAGATAATGAGCGTTTAGTCCGCGTTACAAAGCAATGCCTAGAAGACGGGATTGAAGGTGCTAGAAAAAAGAATGCACGTATCCATGATATCTCGGCCCCAATTTATGCCTTAGCTAATTCGCATGGGTTTGGAGTAGTACGTGACTACTGTGGGCACGGAGTTGGTTTGGCTGTCCATGAAGAGCCACAAGTCCCTAACTATGTTAGTGCTCTTTCTGCCAATCCTCGTTTACGTGAGGGGATGGTCTTAGCCATCGAACCGATGATTAATCTCGGGACTAAGAATATTATAAATCTCGATGATGGCTGGACGGTAGTTACTGCTGATGGTAAACCTTCAGCCCATTTTGAGCATACTATTGCGATTACTAGTGATGGTGTCAAGATATTGACTGTGTCAGAATAAGTCTTTAGGGTGGGGTATGAAAAAAGAATTTATCAGTCCGGAGATGTTGCGAGACTCTGCTCTTAAACTTGTGCATAAAATGCACTATGAAGATGGTTTTGTCCCCGATATCATTTATGTGTCACTACGTGGTGGCGCCTATATGGGGAATGTATTCAGTGAATATTATAAACTGATTCGAGCCAAGGCAGGAGATCGTCCTGTGTTTTATGCAGCCGTGGTTGCTCGTTCGTATGAGAACATGAAATTAGAATCTGAAGTACGTATCGATGGGTGGACATATTCTCCAGAACATCTACGTGTGGGTGATAAAATTCTCATCGTCGACGATATCTTTGATACAGGCAAAACAGTGAATGCACTAGCTAATGTTATCCTAGCCAAAGGTATCCCCCGTAGTGATCTTAAAGTTGCTGTGTATGATTATAAAATAGCGAAATATAAGAATGATTTGCGTCTTCCTATTCAACCAAACTATTATTGTCGTAAACATGTCCTCAATGCCCCAGAAGAAGAGACTTGGATCCATTATATGAACCATGAGTTCATTGGTCTCACCTGCGATGAAATAGATCAACAGTACCGAGATCCTGAGGTCAGAGAAATCCTCCACGCTGTTCGGCGTGATTGAGACAATATCTTTAATAGTAATTAAATAGAAAAATAGAGCGGACCAGAAGGTCCGCTTAGTTGTATTATAAACTGGTAACTTTATTAGTCGTCATATTTATTTCAAAGATACCA